>JAIROD010000049.1 GCA_031257725.1 Planctomycetaceae bacterium
AAACCTTTTAGCAAAAGGTTACCTACTTTTTAATTTCCATGCGTAAACAGATTTAAAGAAATTCCACTGCAATATTACAAAATAACGATAAAAAATACCTGTCTATTTTTCATAAATACTTTACATTATTATATTTAACACTTTTTTTATCTCTGAAAAAATTGACCGGATTTCAACATATTTTGACCGGATTTTCATGTTGACATTTTTATCAAGGTGAAAGATAATTTGTTCCTGTTGATTTTACGTTGGTCGCAATTTATTATTTTTGTAGATAATATTTCAACATAAAAATTTATTGTTGTCCTGTAATTTCCTTAAGTAACGAATATCGACATAACTGTTATGTGTAATTGGTAACGCATGTTTTCGTTATATTGTTACAGCAAAACTCCTTAAATTATCAAAATTCGCCTGTACAAAAATAAAATTCGCATTTTAAGAGTCAAATTATCTCTTTTGTTTTTGTTCAAAAATATTTTCAAATTCCATAACTTCTCATTTATTAAATAAGTTAGCGCAATTAAATATGTAACATGTCTTCAAAAACGTAAAATCAACAGGAACTAATTAGAATAACGAAAAAACGTTACAGTAAAATTTCGGGAAACGTATTTGTATAAAGTGATAGATGTAAAATCACTTTGCGAAACCTTACCTCTTTTTATACTCATCGCACTTTAAAATTCGGTTTTATAGACGCAGTATTTTTGTGTCTTTTGTCTAAAATCCTGTAAATCTTGTTGATCCTGTCAAAAGACAAAAAACGAAAATCCACTGAACGATTACCTTTTTTTATTTTTTACAACTTTACCCAGAAAGGTTTTAACAGCAATGTTACAACAATTACAACAAAAGACTTCACGTCGTCATTTTTTGAAATCGGCGGCGGTAACGGTTGCGGTTCCGATGTTGGTTCCGCGAACGGTTTTTGCCGATGTAGCGGCCAAACGTCCCGGTGCGAATGACCGGATTGGTGTTGCAGGAATTGGAGTCGGCCGGCAAGGCAACGGCGTGTTCGGCGCAGCGGCAAACGATAAACGTACCCATGTCATCTGCGTCTGCGACGTTTGGAAAAAACGCGCCGAAGAAATTGCCGCCAAATATAAACTCGCTCCTGAATTGGCTTATCAAGATTACCGCAAAGTAATCGATAACAACAATGTTGACGCTATCGTTACCGCAACACCGGAACATTGGCGTTCATTGATTTGTGTTAATGCGGCATTGGCAGGAAAACATCTTTATGTCGAAAAACCAATTACGCTCACTATTGAAGATGGTATTCTGATACGAAAAGCCGCACAAAAAACCGGTATCGTTTTTCAGTGCGGAAGTATGCAGCGGTCAATGGTTCCGAATTATCTCGGTTGTAAGTTTATTCGGGAAGGACATCTCGGCAAAATTACCGAAGTGATTTCCGCCAATTATGAATCGCCTTGGCTTGGTAATTTGCCGGAAGAAAAAATTCCTGAAGGTCTTGACTGGGATCTTTGGTGCGGTCCGACAGAACCGGTTCCGTTTCATTCGCAACTCTTCACTCCACGCGGCAATCCGGGTTGGTTATCGTTCCGAAATTATTCTGGCGGCGAAATGACCGGTTGGGGAACACACGGTTTTGATCAAATTCAATGCGCTCTCGGTATGGACGAAACGGGACCCGTCGAAATTTTGGTCGAAGGCGAAAAACTTCAACCGCCAACTTACGATAAACCGGAATCCGCTAAACGCGGCAACGATATTTGTTCAAAACCCAAACTGTCCTATCGTTACGCCAATGGTTTAACCGTCCGGCTTGCCGAAGGAAATCGCGGCGGCGGAATTTTTATCGGCGAAAAAGGAAAAGTCGAAATTTTCCGCAACAGAATGACCTCCAATCCGAAAGAACTTGCCGAAGATTGGTTGAAAGCAAACGCCGATGTCAAATTGCCGGGTCATACAACTGATTGGATCAACTGTATTTACAACGGTGAAAAAACAATCGGTAATCTTGAAACTGGAATCCGTACCGCAACCATTTGTCATATTTTAAACATTGCCCGTTATCTGGGACGCAGTTTGAAGTGGGATCCGGTCAAGGAAGAATTTACCGGTGACGCGGAAGCAAACACCTGGTTGCGGCGTGAACATCGGAAAGGTTTCGAACAACCAACTGTGTAATAGAAAAGGGTTCGTAACTATTCAGTCGGCATTTTATGTTTGACGAATTGAAATTGAGAAGCGATCTTTTTTTCGGACAACCCCTATTAGGGAATCTCTAATAATTCGGAATTTACTGAAAGTTAACGGCGTGGGCTTGCCCCGCGTTGTTCGACTTAACCCAACAACACGGGGTAAACCCCGTCGTTAACTATTAATTAATAGGCAGAAAATAAAAAATTGGTAATATATCTGTGGAATTTTTCGGAGATTGAAGTTTATTTTTTACCACCCCTGCCCCTCCGAAGGAGGGGAATAATTCCCCTCCTTCGGAGGGGCAGGGGTGGTCATTCGGAGGTAACGACTGAATAGTTAAAAAAAATATTCCACTGATATATTACAAAAAATTGCTCTTTTCGGATTTTGAAAAATCTGCTATGCTACGCAATCTGATATAC
>JAIROD010000051.1 GCA_031257725.1 Planctomycetaceae bacterium
GTCGGACTTGCGGAAGTGCAATTTTTAACGAAAGCGAAAGAAGGTGAAAAACTTGTTCCGATTAAAAATGTTACGGTGAAAGCGTCGAGTGAACTTGTGATAGATTCGCATGACCGCAAAGCGGAATATCTTATTGACGGCAGCGGTTTGGGGCAGATAAAACCAACATGGAATCAGCAGGGAATGCCGTTTTACGCGGGCAAGGTTGAATATTCGCAGACGTTTAATATTGAAAAATTCGATTCGTCAAAAAAATATTCTGTGCCAATTCCGCCGAGTCGGAAAGGTTGGTATGGTTCGACGGCGCAAGTTGTTGTTAACGGTCAATCGGCGGGATTTGTGATTACCGATTCTTCTCTAATTGATGTTGCAAAATTCGTCAAGGACGGTCAAAATGAGATTTCGGTAATAGTTTACGGAACGCCGAAAAATTTATTAGGACCGCATCATGCTGGAGAGTTGCGTGGCAGTGCGTGGCCCGGTTCGTTTCACCGCGCCCCTGAACACCAACCGCCCGGCGCAAATTACGATACCATTGGTTACGGATTATTTGAACCGTTTGGATTATTTTTATTCGGTAAATAACGAGTGGGCGTTTCTAATAATTCAATTTTTTATTTTCAACCTATTAATTAATAATTAATAATTAATAGTTAGCGACGGGGTTTACCTCGTGTTTGGGGGGTAAGTCGAACAACGCGGGGGCAAGCCCACGCCGTTAACTTGCGGTAAATTCTGAATGAGGAGAGATTCCTTATGGTGTTTTTGAAAATTCTCTACTGAATAACTCATGTTACGCATTGGTTTGATTTAACGCCATAGGCGTTTTATGTGAATAACCGCCGCCAGTTTCAGTAAATACCGAACCGGCGGCAAAGTACCGCCCCTAAACTCAACCCCTTTAGGGGTTGTACTAAAAAAATAGATCGTTTACAAGTTTCCATACCGCTTTGGTGCAACCCCTAAAGGGGTTGATGTGTTGTGTGTCAGTTACCGCCGGTTCAGTATCCACTAACTGACGGCGGTTATTCACGTTGAACCCCTAAGGGTGTTGTTCGTTGTAATAAATCAATCGCAAAATGTAAAAACCTCCAATCGACTGAATAGTTAACTATTTTGTTCTGTTGGTATTGCGTTTGTTTTGAACGGCGAAGTTCCTAGTATTTCAATAAGCCGGGGTTCGTCTATTTCTTCTTCCGCTTCCAAAGCAGCAGCAAGTTGGTCAAGCAATGTACGGTTGTCTCGAAGTAATTGAGCCGCCAATGTATCCGCATCCGCAAGGAAACGGCAAACCTCTTCGTCAATTAATTTGGCTATTTCCTCACTAAATTCCCGATTGGAATTTATTTCACGTCCAAGAAACGGGTGTGTTTCGTCCACGTTAAACGCAACCGGTCCTAACTTTTCACTCATTCCCCAATTTGAAACCATTCGGCGTGCTAATTTTGTTGCCTGCTTTAAGTCGTTTTCAACACCCGCAGGTAATTCGTCAAACACTAATCGTTCCGCCGCTCGTCCACCCATTGCAAAAGCAAGTTGGGCATGCGCCTGTTTTGCCGAAAGCCCGATTGGGTCGCCTTCCGGCAGTGTATAAGTTGCCCCCAAAGAACGTCCGCGAGGAACAATGGAAACTTTGTGAACGGGTGAGGAAAGCGGTTGAAACCACCCAACCACCGTATGACCCGCCTCATGGTACGCCACCTTTTTACGTTCTTCCGGCGTAATCACCTCTTCACGCCGCAATCCCATCACAACCTTATCCTGTGCATAATCAAAATCCGCTTTTTCCACCTCGTTTTTTCCATTTCGTGTTGCCCAAAGTGTTGCTTCATTGACAAGGTTCCGAATGTCCGCACCGGTAAATCCCACTGTTCGACGTGCCAATACGTTCATATCCACATCGCTTGCCAATGGAATATTACGAATATGCACCCTGAAAATTGCTTCACGCCCTTTGAGTGTCGGACGGTCAACGGTAATGTGACGATCAAAACGTCCCGGTCTTAATAAAGCAGGATCCAAAACATCTGGACGATTCGTTGCCGCCATCACCATCACCGATTCACTCGGAGTAAAACCGTCCATCTCACTAAGAATCTGATTCAACGTCTGTTCACGTTCATCATGTCCCGCACCAATTCCCGTCCCGCGATGCCGTCCTACTGCGTCGATTTCGTCAATGAACAAAATAGCCGGAGCGGATTCTTTGGCGGTTTGGAAAAGATCACGAACCCGGCTCGCTCCAACTCCGGCAAACATTTGGATGAACTCACTCCCATTGATCGAAAAAAACGGAACGCCCGCCTCGCCGGCAACCGCTCGGCCTAAAAGAGTTTTACCGGTTCCAGGCGGTCCGACAAGCAATGTCCCTTTGGGAACTCTCGCTCCCATTCGTTGATATTTTTGCGGGTCTTGCAGGTAATCGACTATTTCAAGCAACTCATTTTTAATACTGTCCAAACCCGCAACATCTTCAAAAGTGGTTGGACGGTTGGCGTTGTTGTTATAACGTCTTGCGGGCGAACGACCAAAACCAAGCATCCCGCTGCCCGCTCCACTCAGAATTTGATCACGTGTTCGACGGAACATGAATACAAACGCAATAACAATTCCAACCGAAGCAATCATCGAAACAATCATAAGCGTTCCTAAAACATCCGGAACCGGTGAGGCATTGTAATTTTTGCCCAATTTCAGGTAAATTTGTTGTTCAATTTCCTGATCCGCAAGAGCAGTTAACGGTATTTCCGTTGAAAAATTGACCACGGTCATTTTGTCCGGATTATTACTTTTACTTTTACTTTTGGAATCCGGACAACTGAATTTTCCCGTGAGACTGGTTCCTACCGCGTTGACACTGACAATATTGCCCGCATCCAGTTCTTGACGAAATTCTCCCCAACTTAGTTTTCGCGTACCGCCAGACGAATGGTTTGACGAAAGGAACAACGCAAAAAGTATCAAACCGCCCAGAATAATAAAAAATAACAAATTACGCGGCATCGGTTGTGGAAAACCGGATGACTGCCGGGACGACGGTAAGGGGGTGGAAGGTTCGCTCATAAAGAAAGGGGTTAAGGATTAAGTGTTAATTAGTAATATATCAGTGAAATATTTTTTGTATCTATTCAGTGGTTTGGTTGTCTTTCCGAATATTCCCGTCCCGTTAGGGACGACATCTTGGTAGAAAACGGTATAACAAAATGATCCGAGTCCCGTAGGGACTACACCTGTTCGTGTTTTTTCTACCAACATTTCGGGGAGCGTTTTCTTTTTGCCGACCTGCCTCAACGGAATCATTACAACGGTTTTTCCAATCAATACTGGGTATCTCTAATAATTCAATTTTTATTTTCTGCCTATTAATTAATAGTTAACGACGGGGTTTACCCCGTGTTTTAGGGTTAAGTTGAACAACGCGGGGCAAGCCCACGCCGTTAACGTTCGGTAAATTCCGAATTATTAGAGATTCCCTAAACAAATTCCCAAAAAATATCGTAAAATGTAGGACTCCACTAACCAATTGGAGAACTCCATTTAACAATTGGAGAACTCCATTTAACGATTGGAGAACTCCATTTAACAATTGGAGAACTCCATTTACCAATTGGAGAACTCCATTTAACGATTGGAGAACTCCAATTATTGATTGTAGGGCTACATTTACCCGTTGTAGAACTCCAATTTACTTATTGTAGTTCTCCATTTACCAATTGGAGAACTCCATTTACCAATTGGAGAACTCCATTTGCCTATTGGAGAACTCCAAATGCCCCCATTTTAACCCAATTTTTCACAGGAGATTCGTGTTATGACACACACTCATGGGTAACTGTCTATTTTAATTTTTGGTCATATTTCAGAGCAGTTTTTTACATCCCAGCGGGATGTTTCCAACCTAGCCGTTGGTTTTGCGTTGTCACGATAGGGAATCCATGTTTTTATCATAATAACGCCATACCAACGGAACAAAATGGTAAAAATGATAATCCTGTTATTTTTCCGTGTGTACGGTGAGTACAGGGAGCGTTTTCCGTTTGTGGGCGATGGTCTGAACTATGATTTTAATGATTGAATGAAGACAATGATTAAGAAAATTAAGAAAATCATAGTCCATCACAAAATCAAATAAATCACAGT
>JAIROD010000154.1 GCA_031257725.1 Planctomycetaceae bacterium
TCAGTCGTTTCCTCGAATGACCACCCCTAGCCCCTCCGAAGGAGGGGAATTATTCCCCTCCTTCGGAGGGGCAGGGGGGGTAAAAAATAAACTTCAATCTCCGAAAAATTCCACTGATAGATTACAAAGACACCTGTTTTTGACCGCAAGGCATTTGCTTTGTGTTCCAGTAACCTTTAAGTTATACTGTCAACGGGTAGAAATTGGTTGTTTTATTTGCAATCTCCCCCAAGGTAGGGTATCAAGAGGTAGGCAACCGTAGGTGAAAACCTTTCGCCGAAAGGTTTTCACCTACGGTTGCCTACCATCGAATGACCAATCTACTGAATAATTACAAAAATTAAAACAAAATAGACAGTTACCCAATAAATAAAGTAACAAAACGAAAAGATTTAGGGCTACTTGAAATTTTCCATAGACGGTATATGATAATAATATATTGTGATGATGTAGGTTGTGAGATGTTGTTGTTTAGATTTTACTCACAAAATGAATGAATGGTTTTATGATTTCTACGGATGAACCAATTGTACGGTCTGAAATGATGACAATCACCGACGCGGAATTTCGTGCAATCCGTGATTTGGTGTATAACCGTTTCGGTATTACACTTTCCGACCAAAAAAAGAGTTTGGTTGTGGGGCGGCTTCAGAAAATATTGCGTCAACACAATTTTAAGTCGTTCAAACAATATTACGACAGTCTCATCGCCGATAAAACCGATGCCGCCATCAGTGAACTGGCAAATCAGATTACAACAAATCATACCTTTTTCTTTCGTGAACCGGAACATTTTGACTTTTTCAAAAGTGATATTTTGCCATGGATGACTGCGGAACATAAAAAACGCGGCAACTATGATTTGCGAATCTGGTGTGCGGCTGCGTCCAGCGGTGAAGAGCCTTACACGTTGATCATAACCTTGTTGGAATATTTTGGTCACGATTATAAAAATTGGGATTGCGGTCTTTTGGCAACCGACGTTTCTGAAAAGGCATTGCTTGCCGCTAAGAAAGGCGTTTACGATGCAACACGGCTTCAGGGTGTTTCTCCGGCAATTATCAACAAATATTTTAAGAAAACACCGGAAGGTTTCGCGGTGATTGATCAGGTCAAAAAAGAAGTTACAATACGGCGTTTTAATCTGATGAATAAAACATTCCCGTTCAAAAAACCGTTTGATTGTATTTGGTGCCGGAATGTTATGATTTATTTTGATGCGGCAACCAAAATTGATCTCGTCAACCGAATGTATCAACAAACAGTCAATGGCGGTTATCTTTTGATTGGTCATTCGGAAACCTTAGGACGAGACCAAACGCCGTGGAAATATGTTAAACCGGCTGTTTACCGTAAAATGGAATAACAATTACAATTACAATTACCAGATGCCGATTCGTTTTTTTTGTAAACGCTGCAACCAGATGATTCAAATCGGGGAACAAAGGGCAGGGCAACTTGTCGTGTGTCCGCAATGCGGTGAACGTTTAACTGTGCCGGCTCAATCGGTGGCGCAAGCCGAAACCCTCTATCAGTTTCTAAAACAAAAACGTCGCGCAGAAAAAACCGGTAAAAAGGTTCATCTTCCATCGTTGCAAAAATCGACTGATTCGCCGTTGCCGGATCAAGAGCGGGAACAGATTCAAGAGCGGAAACAGATTCAAGGGCAGGATCAAGTTCGAGTTCAGGTTCAAGTTCAAATTCAAGAAAACAGAAATAGAGAAACCGATGAGGAATTGAATGGTTCTTTGGAAGAATTTGATCCGGAGGATATGGATCGTTGGATCAAAGAGTTTTGGACAACTCAACCCAATGAGAATAAAACCGCAACAAAAAACATTTCCGACTCGGCGGCGGCAGTTCCGCCAACTCCGGTTCAGCCGGTTGTGGAGAACCATGAAACCGCAGCAATCTCAATCCGTCAACATGAAACTTGGTTATTGTTTCGAACATGGCTTTTTATTGTTTTTCTTTTTGGACTTGTCGGCGGTTTTGGTCTTTGCTCCTTTTTTACCGGTATTCGCAAAAATATTTCCGGGATGGATGGTTCGGCAAAACCGGTTTTGTCCTCAGAAAATTTTGTTGCGGGAAAATTGTATTATCGCGGATTTGACGGTGAACGGATTCCTGATGCGGACGCGGTTGTTTTGCTTTTGCCGTTAGACCGGATACCGACCTTTCCAATTTCCGGTGTTGGTCTTCGCCCCGGCGACAATCATTCCTCATCAACGGAAGACAGTGTTCAGCAGATTAAAGAGATTGGCGGAGTTTTTCAGAGAACAGACGCAGACGGAACCTTTTTAATTCAATACGAAAACAAAGGGCGTTATCTTATGTTGATGATTTCCGCCCATTCCAAACATTCCGACGCGGAACCGGACGCAACTACAATCCGTGAACTGAAACGTTTTTTTCGTAACCCCAAAGAACTTCTTGGCGATTACCGTTTCAGCCGTGAAGAATATGAATTTGATCAAGGAAAATATCTGATCCGGCAAACATTTCCGTCCTCATTCTAATTGGGATAAACGGATTTTAGGAACAAATGGGACAATGGGACAAATAATTTTTTGTCCCTGATGTCCCTATTGTCCTTACTGTCCCTAACAATTTCGGTGTTGGGACAAAAGGGATTTTCCGTTTATTTTAATTCTTTTGCTTTTTTGACGAGTTCGATAAATTCCTTGCGGTATTGGTCATTGTTGGTGTTGGGCGATGCGAGTTCGAGGACGCTGTCGAAGGTCCCGTTACCGCTGTGACCGCTTTCACGTAACAGCATTCCGAACAACGCTACCGACGCTGCAAATTGTGAATCGGACGGCATATCCTCTGAAACAACCGACACCGGATATTCCAGCAATAAACTTTTATCAGCGTCCGGCAATTTATACCGCAATTTTACAAACATTAATTCGTTTGATTTTACCGCATCATCCGTAACATTTTTCCCTTCACTGTTATTAGCACGGTCAACCGGAATGGCGTTATCTGTTGCGGGAGTATTGTTGTCATAACGTGATTTGTCGATTGTTGCCGGAATTTTTTCATCAACCGGAACAAGTTCATACAATGCGGTTACGGTATGCCCTGCCCCGATTTCACCGGCATCGATTTTGTCGTTATGAAAATCTTCATCGCGCAGTTTGCGGTTTTCGTACCCGATCAGCCGGTATCCTGCTATTTTTGCCGGATTGAAATCAATCTGAATTTTAACGTCTTTTGCAATTGCAAAGAGCGTTCCGGTCAAACTTTCGACCAACAACCTTCGGGCTTCTTCGGGCGTGTCGATGTAACCGTAATTTCCGTTGCCGCGCATGGACAATGTTTTAAGCCGTTCATCTTTGTAATTGCCCATTCCAAAGCCGAGAATGGTCAGGAACACACCGCTTTTCGCTTCGTCGCCGATCATTGTTTCGAGTGTTTTGTTGTTGGTTTCTCCGACATTAAAATCGCCGTCCGTACACAAAATCACACGATTCTGTGCTTTTTTGTCATAATATTTTTTGGCGACTTCGTAGGCGGTTTTAATTCCGGCGGCTCCGGCGGTGGAACCTCCTGCGCCTAAACTGTTGATGGAGTCGAGAATAGCCCGTTTTTCCTGTCCCGAAACGGACGGCAACGCCACACGGCTTGATCCTGCGTAGGTTACAATGGCAACACGATCTTTGGGTTGTAACATTTCCACCAGTTCCGTCAAACCGCGTTTGACAAGCGGTAAACGGTTGGAGGCTTCCATCGAGCCGGAAACATCAATCAAAAACACCAGATTCAACGCCGGACGTTTTTCTCTGGAAAATTCTTTGCCTTTGATTCCGATACGGGCTAAAAGATGTTTCGGTTCCCAGGGACAAGGCGAAATATCAATATGTGTTGCAAAGGGTTTTCCATCGGTTGGCGGGGCGTAATCATACTTGAAATAATTAACGTACTCTTCAATCCGAACAGAATCCGCCGGCGGACGTTTTCCCGTTTCGTTAAGATAACGCCGCATCGTGGTGTAGGACGCGGTGTCCACGTCTATCGAAAACGTCGAAAATTCACCGATTTTCACCGCCTTAAATTCATTCTCCGCCGTATTCTTGTACGCTTCGTTGTTAGCGGAGTTGTAAGGATCATTCCA
>JAIROD010000163.1 GCA_031257725.1 Planctomycetaceae bacterium
GTTGTATCGGTTTTATCTTTACCCCATTGCTCTTCCAATCTCTTCAAATTTGTGTCCAACGCTTTATGAAGAGAATCAACTTCAATATAACTTTCCACATTCATATCAATATAAAAAACGGGATATTCCAACCAATCTTTTTCCAACTCGGCAATCGCCAAACCGTTAAAAAGTTCCTGTTTGCCGAGAAAATAAGCCTTCAGTGTCGAAAGGAAAAGACTTTTACCAAAACGACGAGGACGACTAAGAAAATAAGGTTTCCCGCTTGTTTTCAGGTAATAAACATAGGCTGTTTTATCCACGTACAAATAATCGTTTGTACGAAGGTCTTCAAAATCTTGAATGCCAATCGGTAATTTTCTATTATTGGACATAATAGGTTCCTTTCAAGTTTTGTTAAATTGATTATCCCGCTTTCCAACGGCTAACCGTCGTAATGTTTTTTCAATTTGGCAAGCGTTTCCTCATAAGATAATTCAACCCGCTTCAGACAACTGTTTAATTTCCGGTTGAAAATATTGAACGAGTTCCATTTTGGAAATTCCGCAGATACCGGAAAATCTTTTGTTCAGGCTAATATCGGATAAATGATTCAAATCAATAAGCGTCGGCACTTTTCAGAACGCCGTAAAAACCTTTTAAAATCTCACGCATGGATGATTATAGTATATCCGAATAGCAATTCCCTGCAAACCATAGCTTAGTATTAAACCTTTTCCCTAACGCTGTTTGCCGGTTATTCAATCGCTTGAATTTATTCCTAGTGTTCAGAGACTGGCTGGTAAATTAAGTAGAGATGGGGCAGGTAACCGACCGCCGAGCGGTTGCGTCGGCGTACTTGCCGACTATAAATCTTATTTTGGAAAACCTTATTTCGGAGCCGCAACCGGAAAGTTGCCGTATTGATATTGCGGCTTTCCGGTCACGTCTCTGAACTTTAACGTGCGTACTTTACACTTCAACATGCGTACTTTAAACTTTAAAATATGTATCTTTTTATTTCATTAACCCCTAAATTAAGGAAAAACAACACAATGGCACACAAAAAAAACTACATGCCGCTGCCGGATGGCGAGTTTATTGTTTGGTCGATAACAAAATCAGAGCCGTGTGCGGAAACACGCAATCAATTGATTGTCCGCAACTTTCCGGCTGCGGCTCTGAAGACGGCTCTGAAGACTACGCGCAAGAACCCTAATCGTCGTCCCCAAACAACAAACGCTTCCCTTAGTATATCCTTAAAATAATGACAAACCGCTTTTTTGAACATAAAGTTCTTGAACAAATTCCGGCGGAATTATCGGCAATTTTGACGGAATTAGGATTACCTCGATTCTGTATCCGACAGTTGCGGCGTTGGATTTTTGCACGGAAAACAACCTCTTTCGATAAAATGACCGATTTATCGAAGGAAACGCGAAAAATTCTTACGGAACAATTCGGTACCATTTTTCAAGGCAAAGAATTAACCCATGACCAATCTGCGGATTTAACAGAAAAACTGTTGATTGAGTGGCCGGATGGGGAACGGGTCGAATGCGTTCTTCTTCGGGATGACCGCAATCACCGGACAGCGTGTATTAGTACGCAAATAGGTTGTGCGATGGGTTGTCTTTTTTGCGCCAGCGGGATGGATGGTTTTGTACGAAATTTAACGCGAGGCGAGATATTGGAACAATTGTTGCGGCTTAACTCCTTGCTTCCGGATCATGAACGGTTGACGCATGTTGTGGTGATGGGAATTGGGGAGCCGTTGCTTAATCTTGACACACTTCTTTCGGCATTGGATGAGGTAACTGCGCCGGACGGACTTAACTTGAGTGTCCGGCGTGTAACTATTTCAACGGTTGGGATTCCATCGGGGATTCGGAAACTTGCCGAATCGGTTGTTTGTAACGGCAAAAAATATAAACTTGCCGTGTCATTACACGCGCCCAACGATGAATTGCGAACACGAATAATACCGCAAAACCGTTTTTCCGGCATTGATGAAATTCTAAAAGCGTCCGACGATTATTTTGAACAAACCGGTCGTCGTGTTACGTTTGAGTACATTTTGATTGCCGGTCTCAACGATCAACCGGAACATGTTCGGCAATTGGTTCATTTATTGAAACACCGAACAGCAATCGTCAATCTTATTCCGTTGAATCCGGTAATGGAGTTGAATTTTCAAACGCCATCGGCTAAAGCAACGGCGCGGTTTGCCGGACAACTCGAATCGCAAGGGATTCAAGTTAAAGTCCGATTCCGCAAAGGCGATCAAATCGGAGCCGCCTGTGGTCAACTACGCCGCATTCATCGTTGAGTAAGAGCATCACTTGAATTATGAGGTTCCCTCTTATTTTGTAATATTTCACTGATATATTACCTTAAACATATAAGTTTCAAAATCCATGTCAACCGGCATGAATTTCAGTAATTGCCTCATATTGTAAATCATTATAACAGGAAAACAACATATTATTCCGGAAACTAACACATCGATTTTGGAAACTGAACGATGACGGCGTGCGGAAACCAACCGCCGTAACCGTTGCACGGAATTAATAAGAGTTGCAATTAGGACAGTCCCAAGTATTGCGATAGGAATTTCCGGCTTTGCCGGATATCAAGATTCATTTGCCGAATAAGTTCTTCCGCCGAGTCGAAACGAATAATCTCACGCAGCATAACAAAAAAATCAATGTCCATTCTTTTACCGTAAAGATCACCGTTAAAATCATGAACAAACACTTCGATTTTCGGTATTGCTTGATGAAAGGTTGGATTGGTTCCGATATGGGTTGTTGAGCCGAATGTTTTTCCGTCGAAGGTTGCGGCGGTTACGTAAAGACCTGGTTTTGGGAGAATGGTTTCGATGTTTCCAAGATTGGCGGTTGGAAAACCGAGCGTTCGTCCGCGTTGGTCGCCTTGAATCACTGTTCCGATAAGCCGGTACGGTTGCGGCATCCATTCCGCCGCCTGTTCGATTTTTCCTTCCTGAATCAGTTGGCGAATACCGCTGCTGGAAACAGGATGATTGTTAAACCGCACAGATTCCACAATATCAATATCTATTCCGGTATGCCGTCCGTATTGCCGAATCAATTCGGCGGTTCCGAGCCGATCATGTCCGAAACAAAAGTTGTTGCCTTCAACGATGACGGCGGCGTTTAGTTTTTCTTTAATTGTTTTGAAAAAGAAGGTTTCCGCACTTTGTTGCAGCAATTCGTGATTGGTTTGGAGAACAACCAAAGCGTCAATATTGAATCGGCGGATCAATTCGATTTTCCATTCCGGCGTACAAATTGGTTGGATATTCAGATCGGGCCGGAGGATGGTAACGGGCAATGGGTTGAAGGTCAGAATGATTGCGGGAAGTTGCCGTTGTTTGGCGTGGTGTTTTAGACGTTTGATAATCAGCGAATGACCGAGGTGCATTCCGTCGAATTTACCGAGACTAATCACTCCGCCGCGAAATTTTTCAGGAAAAGCATTGATGTTTGTAATCACTTGCATCGATTTAATATTCCGCAATAATCCGTTTTCTATACCACTCATCCGTCAACGGTGAAAACAATTCACAATGAATACGACGAATTGTAATTATTCAGTAGATTGATTATTCGATGGTAGGCAACCTTTCGCCGAAAGGTTGCGTCGGCGATAGCCGACTTGACTCGGAGTGCGGACGGAAATGGAAAAACCGGATCAACCGTTGCGACCTTTCGGCGAAAGGTCGCCTACCCTTGAATCAAAAAAAATAATTTTTTTTTGCTGCCCCCTATTGTCTGTTTTTTGAAATGTGTTCTAATCAGGAAACTTAAATTTTGCCGGTCAAACAATATTAGATAAGGCAAAATAAAATGGTTTTCCGGCGGAGCAAACGGGAAAAATTTTCAAAACCACCTTTTTATGAAAGGAAAAAAATTATGTTTGTAAAAAATTTGTTCGAGTTTATTAACTTCTTGCTCGCCGTTTT
>JAIROD010000166.1 GCA_031257725.1 Planctomycetaceae bacterium
AACAAAAAAAATTTTAACAAAACTATTGTCAAAAATCAATGCCGATTGTTCAAAAAATAAACAATACGTTTATACCTTATTGAAAGACATGGCGCGCCCGAATTTCTCGACCACCTCAATGATTTTGTGAGTCATCTTGATTTTATTGTTCTTTATTTCGGCTAAAATTGACTGAAATTGATTTCAGTCGGAATAAAATATATTTAATTATATTTTTGTACACGTCCCAAATGGTTATAATTATGGTTATAATTTGGTAAAAATTGAAAAAATAAGGGATTTTTAAGGAATTTTGATTAAATTTTTTTGGAAAGTACAGTCAATTATTGATAGATAGAAAATGAAACAGCAAGAAAAATTATGTCCGGTGATGTTTGCCGGAACAGGCAGTGATGTTGGTAAAAGTGTGATCACGTCTGCTTTTTGCCGTATTTTTTTGCAGGACGGTTATCATCCGGCTCCATTCAAATCACAAAATATGTCCCTCAACTCCTACGCAACACCTGAAGGTTTGGAAATTGGACGGGCGCAGGCGGTGCAGGCGGAATCGGCAGGAATTGACTGTCATACGGATATGAACCCAGTGTTACTAAAACCTGTCAACGATAAAATTTGTCAAGTTATTCTAAACGGTAAACCCGCAGGAAATCAGAACGCTTATGAATATTTTAAAAAAGAAGGACGTGAACAATTGCGAAAAGAAGTCCATAACGCATTCGACCGTTTAGAACAACGTTATAATCCTATTGTGATGGAAGGAGCCGGAAGTATTGCCGAAATCAATTTGCGCGATGTTGATCTGGTCAATATGCCAATGGCAATTCACGCCGGCGCCAAAGTGATTTTAGTTGCAGATATCGATCGGGGCGGCGTCTTTGCCTCCGTTTACGGCTCCGTTTTGTTACTCAATGAAGAAGAACGAAAATATGTTCGCGGAATTATCATCAATAAATTCAGAGGAGATAGGCGACTGTTTGAATCGGGAATCAAAATGTTGGAAAATCTATGTCATATTCCGGTGATTGGCGTTATTCCTTATTATCATGATATTTATATTGATGAAGAAGATTCCGTTACTTTGTCAATGAAAAATCTCAACTCCGGTTTCGGTAAAGTAAATGTCGCTGTTATTTTATTGCGGCATCTTTCCAATTTTACCGACTTCAACGTCCTGGAACGTGACCCGCGTGTTCATCTTTACTACACAAATAATACAAAAGAAATTGAAAAAGCCGATATTATATTGATTCCGGGCAGTAAAAGTGTTCTTGCCGATCTCTGCGAGCTGAGACAAAACGGAACCGCACAAAGTATTATTCTGGCATCACATTCCGGCGCAACTGTAGTCGGTATTTGCGGCGGTTATCAGATGATGGGGCAGGAGATAAGCGATCCCGAACATATCGAAGGGAATATTGTACGTTTACCTGGATTAGGATTGTTACCGGTCAGTACTGAAATTAAGCAGGAAAAAATCACCCGACAAATTCAATTTTCGTTTCTGGAACAGTATGAACAATGTACGGGATATGAAATCCACATGGGAACAACCAAGCCGGTTCTTAATACGCCATACGTTCCGTTAAACCAATTGAATGACGGCAGTTCCGATGGTTATTTTCTTCATTCCCGATGTTTTGGAACGTATATTCACGGGATTCTCGATAACCAAACAGTTATCAATTACCTACTCACGCCTTATGTACAAAAATCAGAAAATAATCAACCGTTCGATTTTAAATCCTTCAAAGAAGAACAGTACAATAAATTAGCAGACCACGTCCGTAATCATGTCAATATGGATTGTGTCTATAAAATCATGAAGTAACGGCAATACTTTTTCCTACTTTAAAATTCAGTTTTTGTTTTTTTATCTCTATTCAGTAGGATTGGTAAAAAGAGAATGACTTCAGGTGAACGCTTCAAGTGAATACATCAATGTCCGCCGGAGGTGGGAAATCGGTAAGTCCGGCGGGAAAAAGGACGGGATAACTCCCGCCTACTCGACCGCTCAAAAATTTATATTACGAAAATATAAACCGTCGTCGAATTGTTGTTTTCACTTCGTCAAGCCAGAGACTACGCTCCTCCGGCGTGCTTAAAATAATTGATTCAAAATTACGGCGTTCAAACGATTGAGAACCTAATAATCCGAACACAATCACCTTCCAAAAATTTTCAACCGGATCGCCATACACGTTCACTTCAATATCGCGCGGAGTATTGGAAGTTGAGAAAATTTGAACGATTTTATCACCGATATACGAAATGGGACCGTTAGGCGTAAAATTATACACGGAGTTTTGCCGGAATACCCGATCAATCCATCCGCGTAAAATTGCCGGAGGACTGCCCCACCAGTTGGGATGTATAAAAATAAGTCCCTGCGATGCCCGAAGTTCATCAAGATATTGTCGCAAAAACTCCGGCAATTCCGATTCGTCCAATTTTTCCTCGTCAACCGGTAACACCGGATCAAATCGTTCTCCATACAAATCATGGAACAAAATATCATGCCCCAATTCCTGTAATGTTTGTACTGCGGTTTCCGCAAGAACATGATTAAAACTGCCCGGTTTGGGGTGACCAAGAATAACTAAAATTTTCATAACAACTCCTTTAGGGTTTGAGGATGGGTGGTTTGTGATTTTGTGGTTTACAGTTTGCGGTTTGTGTTGCACACGGAACGTTATACTTTTTTTACTTAAAAATTCGGTTTTTGTTTTTTGACAGGAGAGACCGATTGTGACGGGATAAACATGATTTACAGGATTTTTAAATAAGAGACTCATCGCCTTTTATTCTTACAAAACCGAATTTTAAAGTGAGAAAAGTATATCATAAAAGTTTATTATCCGCTTGCAGCACTAACCGCAACTCCCGAACCACTCCTCACAATGACTTAATGATTTCATCGAGTGAAATTTTCGGTGTCCAACCGAGTAGTTTTTTAGCACGCCTGAGATCGGGAATACGGCGACGCATATCATCAAAACCGGGACCGTAAGCATCTTCGTAAGAAACATAAACCATCGCCGATTGAGAACCAAGAACAGAAATAACCCGTTCAGCAAGTTTTTGAATACTGATTTCGTCATTACTTCCAAGATTGACAACCTGACCAATCGCTTGCGGCGTATCGGGAAAGCGGAGCAACGCCTCAACAATATCCAATACGGAACAAAAACAACGCTGTTGATTACCGTCACCGTAAATTTCCAACGGATGATTACGTTTTGCAGCGGCAACAAAACGCGGTAACACCATACCGTATTGACCGGATTGACGTTGCCCGACCGTGTTGAACAACCGAACAATGTACACCGGTAAACATGATTGATAATGATGGGCAAGTACCAAAAATTCGTCAAGCATTTTAGCGGCGGCATAAGCCCAACGGCGTTTGGATGTAGAACCCATCACCACATCGCTTTCTTCTTGAAACGGAACTGTTTCCGATTTACCGTAAACTTCACTGGTTGAAGTCAACAGAAGCGGACGACGATAACGTGCACAAGATTCAACCAATATATCAGTTGTCCGAACAATCCGTTGAACTGTTTCAACCGGACGGTCAATAATCAGTTTCACTCCAACCGCACTGGCAAGATGATACACAAAATCATGTTTCGGAATTTCCTGATCCATGAGCCGTGAATCATCAACAGAGGCAATAATTGCCCGAAAACGGTTTGCGAATGAACCTGATTCGAGTCCGGCGATATTTTCCCAACGTCCGGTCGAAAGATCATCTATAACCGTAACTCCATTTCCGGCACGAAGTAACGCTTCGGCCAAATGGGAACCAATAAATCCGGCACCGCCGGTAACAAGATAGTTGCTCATCGTTCAAAATGGAGTTCACTAAAATCGCCCCAATGGGACGAAAGATGATTCAATATTCGATATAAAAACAGAATTTGGCGGGTAAAATAGGACGGCAGGCGGGAATAAAGCAAAACGCAGTAACCGTATGGAATTGCCGAAAAATAATGATTTTTGTAATATTTCAGAGAAATTTTTGTTTTTCAATCTCGTCCCTGTCGGACTAATATAAAATAACGTTTCACAAAAATTCCACTGAATAATTACCTTTTCCCTAAATTTCTCCCCCAATTTTAGAGACATAAACGACATTAAGAACTTTAGGGGCAAATTGGGACAATAATTAGATTTTCATTTCAAAACTTCCGCAAATTCTTTCAATGATTTACAGGTAACAGCCCGCTTTGTCCAAGATTCCAAAACTTTCGGATTGGAGTAGGAATTTATTGTTTTAACAATGTTTCGCGGAACTTCACCAAATCGGGTTTCTAATACGGTTACAATCATTTTAGCTTCACCTCTGGCTTCACCTTCGGCAAAGCCTTCCAGATATTTATCTTCAAAAATTGTAGTGATCATTTCTTGTTTTTCCTTTGGGTTAAAAATGGGACTCAAGACATGGTCAAGGTTTGCTTCATTAACTTTTTGCTCTCTTGACCGTAAATAATTGGCGTACAACTCCAATGAAAGATTAACAATATATCGTTTTTCCTCATAATCATCAAGTCCGGCAATCGGAGCCAACGCTTGAGAAAACAATTCCGGTTTGCCTTCCGTCAATATTTTCATGATACCCAACACCGTTTTGGTGACAGGATTTCCCGACAAATGTTCGAGATTGTATTCCGACAACACAACATTGGTGTAATCAAAATCTAAACCGGTTACTGTTTCCAAACCCGGAACCTGAATACACATATCACTGGTTTTTTGTTTGTGTTCCGGTTGATTTTTCTTCTTTTTCGATTTTTTCCCCGTCCGAATAACAATAAAATAAGGAGAGGGCAATGGAATTTTCTTTTTTTCATTACCTGCAATAATGTTCCAAGCACCAATCAAATATTGGAGTAAACGTTTGGGCAAATAAAAAATTGAACTACCGGCATGTTCAAAAACAATAATCACACCCATCACTCCGGCACAATCTTTCAAACCACAAAGAAAAATCATATCACTAATCCGTTCTTTACCTTGACGGTCAAAAGAGTGAGTTGGAAACGGAGTGATGCGGTTGAAATCCAGTTTACTAATCACCTTCGGATCGGCATAATTCAACAGGAAATCTACAAAAAACGTTATTTGGCAAAGTATTTGACGAATATAAGCGTCAAAAATATTCCCCGATTTTTCTTTTTTTCCCGA
>JAIROD010000186.1 GCA_031257725.1 Planctomycetaceae bacterium
ACCCGCCGCGTTGCGGCGGGCTAGCCTATGTTGCCCTTTCAGGGCGGAATATTACAGATTTTACGCCAATAGTATCATTTATGTCAATTTAATTACGACAATAAAATAGACGGTTACTAATTTTAATTAATCATTTTTCTTGTAACAACTAGCGACAATAAACCAAATTATTTATTATTGTGAACGGTTACTCATTACTATTATGAAATGTTTATTGTTTTTTTCTATCGGTTCATTTTTGCTTGGTTTATTTCTTATCTCCGGTTGTGACCGCAGTCCGCAAAAGCCGCCGGGATTACCGGATTTGATCGCCGATGTGCAAATCACCGTTATTCAGGAAGGTAAACCACTGGAAGGGGCTTCCGTTACTTTAGTACCGCAGGATGTCTCATTGGCTCGTTGGTCCATCAAAGGTAAAACCAATGCCAATGGTGTTGCAAAATTAGCAACTTATGGAAAATTTTCCGGTTGTCCAGCCGGAAAATTCAAAGTTGTTGTGGTCAAAAGAGAGTACTTGCCAAACAAACAACAATCAGCAGCGGAAGGTGAAATTTATCAAGGTGAATGGCATGAAGAACTTACCTACATTGATTACATTGATCCCTCATTCGGTTTTTCAGAAAAAACAACCGCCGAAGTGGAAATAAAAAACGGTTCCACAAAACATACGGTTGAGGTCGGAAAAGCTGTTCGTTTGGAAAACAAAGAAAAATCAAAATAATGTAACAATGTCCTTGATTTTTTGTAATAGACATTTTCTCTAACCAAAGGATCGCACGCATCTTGCGTGCATGAGTTAGGGAAAATGTCTCATTTACCACTAACTCTGGAGATGCACGCGGGACGCGTGCGTTCCTTTCCTAAATAAACCTTTTCGTGTTTTTTCATAATGTTTATGGTTAGCGAAAAGGTCTAATAAGTCTGATTGTTTCGGATTTTTTGAGGCGGTGTTTTTAAATACAGTACAGGGCATCTCTCATCATTCAATTTTTTATTTTCTGCCTATTAATTAATAGACCTTTTCTCTAACCCTACTCGAACATCGAAAATAGGCAAAAATGGGAACTATTCCGTCCCGCATGGGACGACACTTTATTAACCGTATGCTTTAGCATACGGATAGGGCAAACACACCGCAAAGTCCCGCAGGGACGACACTTGAAAACGGTCGCTAGGTTCAAGTGTCGTCCCATGCGGGACTTTTTAGTAAATAGTCAATGGTATTCTTTTACCGTAAGCTAAAGCATACGGTTAATAAAGCATTTTACTTAATAGTCCTTGCAGGACTCGTTGGCTGGATCAAAGGTCAAAACTGCAAAAACGATAAAAATGAGGATGGCGTAGAATCTATTCCCTCATCGATCAGTGCGTACTTTGGTGAGCAAGTAATAAAACGGCGGAATTGTTACCCCAAACGCGGTATGGGGGGATTGCCTAAATTGCGGATATTTTGTTTGGTTAGGTTAGAGAAAATGTCTAATAAATTAATAGTTAACGACGTGGGTTACTCCGTGTTTTAGGGTTAAGTCGAACAACGCGGGGCAAGCCCACGCCGTTAACTTGCGGTAAATGCTGAATGATGAGAGATTCCCAGTTAATAGTTAACGACGGGGTTTACCCCGTGTTTTAGGGTTAAGTCGAACAACGCGGGGCAAGCCCACGCCGTTAACTTGCGGTAAATGCTGAATTATGAGAGATTCCCAGTTATTAGTTAACGACGGGGTTTACCCCGTGTTTGGAAGTTAAGTCGAACAACGCGGGGCAAGTTCACGCCGTTCACTTTCGGTAAAGGCTGAATTATTAGAGATTCCCTGTTGTTTGGTGGCAACCGCCCCCAAAAAAACAACAAATGCTCCCCTTTTCATTTTATTATTTTTTGCCGCCACAAAAAAAGCCGAAGAGGATATCTTCGGCTTTTAGAAAAGGCAAAAAATGAAGGAATTTATCCGGCGGCAACTTGTCGAGTGCGTGTTCCGTCAAGATATTCCGCTAAACGTGTTAAGGCTTCCGTCTCAATTTGCCGGACTCTTTCCCTCGTGAGCCCAAGCCGTTCACCAATTTCCTTGAGCGTTCGCGCTTCACAACCGCCAAGACCAAACCGCATCTTCAAAATTGTTGCATCACGAATATCCATCAATTCAAGTTGTTCCATGACAAACGATAAATTGTCATTTTCAAGCATCTCCTCATCAGGACTTCGAGACCGCTCATCCATAATCATTTCATTAAGTGTCCATCCAAGTTCCGGTTGATCGGGTTGTGGTATCAGGTTGTTGATCAAGATTGCTTTTTTAATGATTGGAAGTTTTTTGCGCGGTAAACCGAGAAATCGTGCGATTTCTTCCGGTGTCGGCGAACGTCCCAGTTCATCCGAAAGGCGAAGACCGGCACGCCGCCATTTGGAAAGCAATTCAACCATATACGCCGGAATCCGAATCGTTTTTGCCGAATTGATCAGAGCACGCTTAATAGATTGTTTAATCCAATAACTGGCGTAAGTTGAAAAACGGGTTCCTATTGACGGGTCGAATCCCTCGACGGCCCGGAGGAGTCCTAGATTTCCTTCTTCGATCAAATCTTGCAAGCTCAAACCTTTTCCCGTGTAACCTCGCGCAATATTCACCACAAGCCGGAGGTTCGCACGAACCATTTTATCGCGTGCCTCCATATCGCCCTCACAAACCGCCAATGCCAATTTCAACTCTTCCTCTGGAGTCAAAAGAACTGTTTCATTGATCTCACGGAGATAGGTTTCCAAAGGTGATTGGACTCCAAAAACCGTAAAATCATAATCATTGAGTAAAATTTCGTTCATGGGGAATTGAGGAAAGGGAACTTGGAACCGTTACCAATTTCAGTGTCAAACGATGGAAAATCTCATCTACAAAAAAGCATATCGACCCGCTTGATAGAATTCTCGAAAAAAGACGAAAACCGTCTTGTTATTCCCTCTTTCACCAATTGCACGGCTGTATCTGCGAAAACACCTTTTCACAACTTGCCGATTATTTCGATGAATCGGAAAAAGTGGATCATGATTAGTGGACAGTAGAGAGTGTCGCAAGAGAATGATTGACTCGGTAAAAATTTCTGTGTGTCTCCACTCTCTATCCACTCAATGAGACTCTTACAGAGTTTTGATGCTTTATACTTGTTACGTTTAAGAACAAGTTGATGATGCGTATTTATTACAATAATCGGGTCATTATTGCAAAAATTAAACCAATAAAAGTCAATATAAGTATGGCAGTCTGAATGCGATAGTTTCTTTGTTCGATAACAAGTTTTTTATTGAGATTGGGACGAGCTTCGTCCCACAGTTCAAAGATATTTTTAAGGAGGTCGCAGTCTTTTGACAACTCTTGCCAGTGCTGTTCTTTCGTTTTGTCTTCCGGTTTTATATTAAACAGTCTATTTCGTATTTGTTTTATCGTTTTTCTGTCCTGTAAGTAAGACGGTATTACACTTGTATCAATAATTACACGCTCATAAGCATCCTCAAAAGCGGCAAACTCGTTAATGTAAAAATGAAGACGTAATGAAACGGCATCCGATACAGCGCGGCGGCAATGTTCTAATGCTTCCCGATAATCATTGATGATCTGATCGTCGTTGTCGCCGCTTACCGCGTGAAGAACATGAAATCCTGCGTAACGAAGTTCATTAATAACAGGAAAAGACAAACCTTCACCTAAAAGTTCAATTTGTTTAAGATAAGTTTCCGCTAATTTGAATGTTTTTTTTACTTCAGCCTGTAGTGTTTTAATCGTTTTAATCTTTTCCAAAGTTCCTGGACAAGCACACCATTTCAAAGGGTACTTGATGAGTAAGAACATTTTGAACAAGTGCTGTATTTAATGAACAATATGTTTAACATGTTTCCCTTCTATCGTTGGACAGTCATATTGACAATAGCCCGAATAATTCATGTGGGGTCTATTTTCAAGTGGCGAATTTTTTGTAAGATATTGATATTCCACTAGTTAATCAACATTTTTACTTTCATTCCCCAATTACAATATGTCCCGACACAGTTCGT
>JAIROD010000190.1 GCA_031257725.1 Planctomycetaceae bacterium
TGTACTTTTTTCATTGTTCTATCCTCCGTTATTTTCGCTGAGGGCGAAGAGCGGGGAGCGTTTTCCGGCGATGATTTGCTCCTCGACTTTTTTTCTTACGTTGAGATAACGCCGTAATGTTTGACCGTGGAGATTGAGGTCGGTCGAATCGCCGAAGTGATCACGAACCGGTTCGGAGCGGTTGAGAGAACGTTTGAGAGAACATTGACCGTTGGCGATCTTTTGGACTGACCAAACGGAAACATCGGCTAATTCCGCTATTTTTCGGACGGAAATTCCGTTTTCCAGCAGTGTGAGAATTTTATTGATTGTTTCGTAACTGAGCAATGTATTTTCACGGGTTGCCCATAGCATCGCCGAATACTATATCACACTTTTTCGTTTTTGTCAAAAAAAACGATACACTTGAAACAAAAAGTAAGACCGCTTCCCTTTCATTTGATGCTATGGAAAGGGGGAGAGAGCGGTCTTTGGGGGTGTTGCAATTGCGAGAAAAATTATAACACGAAAACTGATTTCTGTCAAAAAAAACGATACACCTTGAGTAGTGGAGAGGGGAGAGTTGACGGTAGAGAGTGCGGCGTGATGAACGCGGAAGGAGGCAAAGTGGAGTTTACGCCAACGGGTTCCTTCCGTGTGATCAGCGAGGCGAGGAGGGCCAAATGTGTAAAAAAAATTTAGGGAATTAACGAGCCTTTTGCCAACGTTGGCGGAAGGCTTTTTTTATTTTTTTTAGAAATTAAAAAAAAGATGTTAAAATAGGTAAAGAATCCCCCTTCTACTATAAATCAAATCAAGATCGCCAAAATTCAAAAAAAAGTCCCTCTCTCAGCAAAAAGACACTGAGAGAGGGCAATTTGTGAAGTTAGCAGCGGAATAATTCTGGAAAACGTCAAAATTACACCCTTCACAGTGAGATCGTCGGGGCTCGAACCCGAGACCTACGGATTAAAAGTCCGTTGCTCTACCAACTGAGCTACGATCTCAAAGAAGTGAATATCTTACACAAATATCCCACTGCGACAAGGGGGTGGCCGATGGGAGCATCTTCAGAGCCGCAACCGGAAGGTTGCGAAAAAAACGTTGACTGTCTATTT
This sequence comes from Planctomycetaceae bacterium, assembly GCA_031257725.1. Taxonomy (GTDB): domain Bacteria; phylum Planctomycetota; class Planctomycetia; order Pirellulales; family Thermoguttaceae; genus WRKP01. The sequence continues at coordinate 1,098 of JAIROD010000190.1, forward strand.
CACATTTTTTGGGGTGTGTAGTAATCGAAGGGAACGATAAAAAAATTCCGTCCCGTTAGGGACGACCTATTGGTAGAAAACGGTATCGCAAAAAGATTCGCGTCCCATAGGGACGCAATGTTGGTGAAATTGATATTTGGCGTTTTTTCTACCAACATGTTGTCCCTACGGGACAGAAAACAACAAACGCTTCCCTATAAAACTATCTTGACAAAAATAGCAACTTCGATTATATTAAGCGGCAATGTTTATTTTTCTTTACGGGAGTTTGTACCATGAAAAAAGTTTTTCATAAGACATTGCGGCAAATGACGGTTTTTATATCGTTATTTGTGTATGTTTTTGTTCTGGTTCTCGCTCCGGTTTGGCATGTCCACCACAGTAACTGCAACAACCAATCCGAACATACTTTGGAATGTTGTTTGTCGTCTCCGGTTTGTTCTTCTGTCGAACCGCGCGGAGAATGTGATCTGTGCCGTATTCTTCATGTAACAGTTCCATTGTTTGTGTTTTCCGCCTTAATGCCGGAAGCAACCAACAATCTGTCTGAACTCGCCGTGAAACCGGCAACCTTAAATCTTCAAACCGTTTACGGAATTCCTTCCAGTCGTGCGCCGCCGTTGGGTGTTTGCTCTTAATAAATCTCTCATGGGATTTCTGTATTTTAATTAGTTAATATTAATTTGTTAATTAATTAGTTAGTCAATTAATAATATTCAAGTTCACGTTTGCGCTTGGTGTACGCATTGAGTCGTATTCGTCGGTTCGCCATTGGTGTTGCTGAGAATCCTTGCGCGGAAAATACCGGCTTATTCGCATCGGTTTGTTTGTCCGTTTGTTTGCTTGCTTGTTATCTTTGAAAATGAGATTTGAAAAAAATTCGGTTTTCGCTTTTTGACCGTGTTAAAAAATTGACCGGATTTTCAGTCGGGATGTACGGTTTTACGTCCTTACAAAACGAGTTTTCAAGTATAGTCAACAAATTTTTATCCAACATTACTTATATTCTATAACCTTTTATAAAAGGAAAAAAATCATGTTTGCTCAAAATATTTTTCAGTTAATATTCCGGTTGGTATGTGAATTTTTCGTTGTTCTTTTCGGAAAGTTCAGATTTTTTTTGGCAATAAATGTTAAAATAGGCGGGGGGGGGGGGTCTAGGCAATTCAGGCGTGGTTTCACACTTGTTGAATTGCTGGTCGTGATTGCCATTATTGGCGTCCTGATTGCTCTGCTGCTTCCCGCCGTTCAAATGGCACGTGAGGCGGCACGGCGAATGTCCTGCTCCAACAACATGAAACAATGGGGACTTGCGTTGCACAATTACCATAGTACGTATAATGTTTGTCCGGGTTTGGGCAATGGATATTACTCAACTTATTCCATTCAAGCCAACTTACTCCCCTATATCGAGCAACCCGGACTATCGTCGTTGCTGGATTTTAACACTCCTCTACTCATCGGTTCACGCGGTTCTTCGTACATTAATCCGGCTCTTTCGGAAACGATCAAATGTACGGCTAATCTTTTTAAATGTCCCAGCGATGGAACCGACCATTTATACGCTATCAGCAAAATCGGTACCGTCAGTGGAGCGGACGCTTTCGCACGCGGAACCAATTACGTTTTTTCTACCGGCAGCGGTGTTTATCCTAATATGGATGTCCGTTATCCGACCGACGGGTTATTTTATTACAATTCCGCTCGCGGTTTTGAAAGTATTACAGATGGAACATCCAATACGATGATTTTGTCCGAAGCCAAACTCGGTGATAATGCCGGAAGTCCAACGGAAGGCGACGCCCCTGAAATGCGCCGTGTTGCCGGTGTAGGAAGTTGGGTTAAACCGCTTGATGCAGCCAGTAACACTCAAGGTACTACTCCGGCATTGACCGATCCGGGAGATGGTTCGTTTGCAAGTATCAAAGCACAGACTGATGTTTGTACTGATTGGGAAACAAAACGGTGTGGAGCGTGGATTTGGGGAGCACCGCTTTATAGTGCGTTTAGTGCTTACTATCCTCCGAATCACGACATTCCGGATATTCATTTTCATGGCATGGGGTTGTATGGGGCGCGAAGTAATCATCCAAGCGGAGTGAATGCCGGTTTGGCGGATGGAAGTGTCCGCTTTACGAGCAATTCCGTAAACCTTGATATTTGGCGAGCCGCCGCGACCATCGGCAATGGTGAATCATCACAATTACCCTAACCCGCATAATTCATGTGGGGTCTATTTTCAAGTGGCGAATTTTTTGTAAGATATTGATATTCCACTAGTTAGTCAACATTTTTACTTTCATTCCCCAATTACAATATGTCCCGACACAGTTCGTTATCCGG
>JAIROD010000349.1 GCA_031257725.1 Planctomycetaceae bacterium
CAAACGGCATGATATTGGTTGTTTTTGTTTGATTCAAGAGGTAGGCAACCTTTCGCCGAAGGGTTTTCACCCACGGTTGCGTCGGCGATAGCCGACTTGCCCCTGTTTTCCGTCGGCAATCAGTTTCCAAACCGGTCAGAAACACAAAATGACCCAATCGAATCTGATTCACTGTTGCCTATCGGCAACGCAACCTTTCGGCGAAAGGTTGCCTACCTTTTGATACGACACCTTGGTGATGTTTCAAATAAAACAACCCATTTTGACCCGTTGACAGTATAGATTACAAAGACACCTGTTTTGGACCGCAAGGCATTTGCTTTGTGTTCCAGTAACCTTTAAGTTAGGAGAAAAACAATGACAACTAGAAAACATTACATGCCTAAAGCAGACAGTGCGTTTATTGTTTGGGCAAAAGTAATTTCCGACACCTGCAATGGTAACTGTCTATTTTAAACACGAAACACACTAAATTTCAAAATGAAAATCATACCGCTGATTTGGTGTGATTAACCCCTTTGTTTTCTGTTCAATGTAATGAAGTACGCGATTATTATTCCTGATGGTTGTGCCGATTGGTCGGTTGAATCGCTTGGCGGTCGAACGCCGATGCAGGCGGCGCGGACTCCGAATCTGGACGCTTTAGCACAAACAGGAATAGTCGGGCGCAGCCAAAATGTTCCAGCCGGAATGTCTCCCGGTTCCGATGTGGCAACATTGGGGCTTTTGGGGTACAACCCGTCACAATATTACACCGGTCGTGCTCCGCTTGAAGCAGCAGCACAAGGAATTGAACTAGGACTTAATGATTGGGCGATTCGGTGTAATCTGGTAACTATTGAAGAAGGCGTTATGAAAAGTTTCACCGCCGGACATATTTCATCCGAAGAAGCAAAATCGCTCATCACTGCGCTAAACGATATGGCGGTTCCTCATTCTCCGATTAAACTTCAGTTTTATTCCGGAGTAAGTTATAGAAATCTCCTGATCGCCCGTGATCATGTTCCGTTGTCGGTAAATACTCAAACCTATCCGCCGCACGATTATACCGATCAGAAAATCGACAATGTTTTACCGTCCGGCGATGGGAGTGGGTTGCTTCGTGATTTGATGGAGACGAGCCGTCAGATTTTTGAAGGTCATCCGGTGAATCGTCAACGAATTGAAGCAGGAAAACTTCCGGCAACACAAATTTGGCTCTGGGGAATCGGGCAAAAACCACAACTCCCTTTGTTTGCAAACCGTTTTTCGTCAACCTCTATTCATGGGGCAATGATTACTGCGGTTGACTTGTTACGAGGAATTGCTTCACTGATTGGTTGGGAAATTATTAATGTTCCCGGTATTACCGGATATATTGATACGGATTTTTCCGCAAAAGGAAACTATGCGGCTGAAGCACTCAATGATTATGATTTGGTGTGTGTCCATATCGAAGCAACCGATGAAGCAGGACATGAAGGAAGTGTTGCGAAAAAAGTGAAGGCAATGGAAGATATCGACGCTTTTGTTGTTCCTCCGGTTCTTGACGCATTGAAATCGCATGGAGATTGGCGGTTGTTCGTGTCGCCGGATCATCCAACCCCTACCGCCATTAAAACGCATACTTCAGATTATGTTCCCTGGATACTGGCAGGAAGTGATATTACACCATCAACGGCTTCCGCTCCAAATTATGATGAAGAAACCGCACGTCATTCCAGCTTTCGTTATGATTACGGTTGTGAAATGATCGGACAACTTTTTATTCGTAATTCGTAAATACCGGTATTGCCAACCAAAATACCGCTTTCTGTTCCGTTAAGGACAAAATGTCGGTAGAAAATTTTTTACACAAAACTTGATTAAAGAGTAATTTATGTCCGCAATCAATTTACAATGGAAAATCTCTCATCATTCAGAATTTACCGAAAGTTAACGGTGCGGGCTTGCCCGAATATTGCATTGTCTCCTTCAATAACTTAAAATAACTCAAAATTTTATTCATGGCGAACTCCAAGAATCAACAACCTGTTCCACTTCCAAAAAAATCGAATAATACTCCGAAAAAATCGGGTACTATTCTGAAAAAACCGGCTAATATATTTGACCGTTTTATCCGGCAAATGTTTGAACGAATTACTGTATTTATTGATTTCCTTATCCATTATGCCAATCCGAAATTGCTTGAATATATTGATCTGACCGACATCACCCCGTTTCCAACCCATTCCTTTGACCGAAACTCTAAAGAACGGATTGCTGATTTAATATTCCTTTGCGGTTTGAAACATCAACCCGGTGTGATTGGCGTGATTATCATATTCGAATATGCAAGTGGTTCGGTTCACTTTTTACCAAAACGGTTACTCGAATACCTCGTTGGCGCATGGAATATCATCGCCGGAAATGAAAAAAAGAAAAAACTGCTCCCATTTCCCTATTTCATCGTAGTGAGAACCGGTAAAAAACAGAAAACAAAACGAAAACCAAAATATCAGCAAACGAGTGATATGTGTGTTAAAGTTCAAGGTTTGGGTAGAGAAAACCAACTCGATTTTGATTACGATCTCATCTATTTACCGGATTTTGAACTCGAAGGTTTGTCCGGCAACCCGGTGTTAAAAACAACATTTGGTGTTGCAAAAGTATTGACCGAAGGACATCCCGAACAATTTTCAGATGCCTTGTTGCCACTCAAAAACTGCCCGGACTATGACGAAAAACGACGTGTTGTTAATCTTTCACTCGAATTATTCGCCAACTTTTTACGAACAAGAAACCAAAAACCGAATATCAATGATATTGATCGTGTTTTAAACCCAATTTTTAACGAACAGGAGAAACAAAAGATGATTACGACAATTTTCGAAGATAAATTTCTGGAAGGAATTGCCGCAGGAAGAGTCGAAGGAATCGCCGCAGGAAGAGTCGAAGGAATCGCCGTAGGAAGAGTCGAAGGAATCGCCGCAGGAAGAGTCGAAGGAATCGCCGTAGGAAAAGCCGAAGGAAAAATCGAAGGAAAAATCGAAGGAAAAATCGAAGGAAAAATCGAAGGAAAAATCGAAGGAAAAGCGGAGTCAATTCTCGATATTTTGAAAATGCGTTTTAAGCGGTCAATTCCCCGATCAATCAGTAATAAGGTGTTATCAATACATGATCCGATTGTACTGGCATCGCTC
>JAIROD010000351.1 GCA_031257725.1 Planctomycetaceae bacterium
ACCAACCGCGTACAACTCGAATAATAAACCAACCGGCGCAACCTTTCGGCGAAAGGTTGCCTACCATGTAATTTCCATTCGTAAACAAATTTACGAAAATTAAAATAGACAGTTACAACACTCCCCCTCCTGAGTCGCCTACCTCCTGAGTATTTCCTGATAATACACTCTACTGAATAGATACGTTAATTTTACCTTGTCAAAAATTAGTCCTTACCGTCCCTAACATTTTTTGTGTAGGGTGAAATGATACAATGGATTTTTAGAAATTCCCTAGAGAAAGTTCATTTTGTTTTTTTGTTCTTCGATTTCTTCGAGAGAATACATTTTGCCTTGATTACAACCGGGGCAGAATTTTGCGGTTTTTTCCCATGATTTGCGCGAATCAATATTCTGTGCCCAAAAGGGCCATGTCCGGCATTGGGCGGGGCGTTCTTCATAAACTTTGCAACCGCGTGATTTTTCGTTGAGCAAAACGCAGTCGCCGTTTGGAAACTCTCGGAGTGAACGCTTTCTGCCCCGCACCGTCCAAACAAACGACTCTTCAAACCGTATTGCAGAAATCTCCAATTTTTTTGCGATTTGGTTGATTTCCTCTGTTGTTACCCAGACATAACCCGGTTCACCGCAACAACAACGTCCGCAAGCCTTACAACTAAAACGTAAACCTTCTCGATACCAAAGTTCTGATGACATAATCCTGTAATCCGGCTGTTCAATATAAGATTGCCCGCCTTTTGAGAAAAATTTATTTCGCAAGCGGTGTCATACCGTTATGATAATAATCCGCTTGCGAAATTCACCGCTTCCCGCGATCAAGTAACGGTCTATTTTATTTTTTTACCACAAAGGACACGGAGAACGCAGCGATTTTTTTGTATCTGTGCTATGTAGTTAATAAAAATAGACCGTTCTACGATCAAGGTTCCGCGACTCAACGATTTTCTTTATCGAATGCGCCGTCGAAGGCGATATTGCTTGGTGAGAAGTTAATTTTCTTTACGAAGGCGCAGGCTTCGGTTGCGCCGAATTCACGTTCCATTCCCATATCTTCCCATTCGACCGACAACGGACCGTTGTAACCGATATGGTTTAAAGCGCGAATAATCTCTTCGAAGTTTACACCGCCATGTCCCAAAGAGCGGAAATCCCAACCGCGCCGATAATCGCCGAAGTTCAGATGTGATGCCAAAATACCGGTTTTGCCGTTTAGTGTAACGATGGCATCTTTCATGTGGACGTGGTAGATTCGGTCTTTGAAACGATAAATAAACTCGACCGGATCAACGCCTTGCCAGAGGAGGTGCGACGGATCGAAGTTGAATCCGAACTCTTCGCGTCCATTCAGAGCGTCCAATGCGGTTTCGGCACTGTAAAGATCAAACGCAATTTCGGTCGGATGCACTTCCAACGCGAATTTCACACCGCATTCTCCGTAAACGTCAAGAATCGGATTCCAACGTTCCGCTAATAATTTGTAACCGCCGTCGATGGTTTCTTGCGAGACGGGGGGAAACGAGTAGAGGTAAGACCAGATACTGGAGCCGGTGAATCCCGTAACGACATCAACTCCCATTTTTTGTGCCGCCCGTGCGAGGTCTTTCATTTCATCGGCGGCGCGTTTATTGACTTCATCGGGATTGCCGTTACCCCAAACATAATCGGGGCAAAACCCTTTATGTCGTTCGTCAATTTTGTCGAGAACACATTGTCCGACCAGGTGGGCTTGCAACGCCCAACAGCCGAGTCCGTTTTTGTCGAGAATTTCACGCCGTTTCGCGCAGTAATCGCTTTCCGTAACTGCACGCCGAACCTCGAAAAGTTCGCCCCAAGTTGCAAGTTCAAGCCCTTCATAGCCAAAACTTTTGGCTTTAGGCGCAAGTTCCGCAAGTTTCAGGTCGGCCCATTGTCCAGTAGTAAGTGTAACAGGTCGTGTCATGTCAAAACTCCTTTTGGGTTGGAAAATTGGTTAAAAAATAACTGAAAAATTGTTTCTTTGATTCGGTCGGCAATTACATGGGTATTCAACCATCTCAAAATTTGGGTCAATTTTTTCAGCCGGTCAAGTATTGTATCATGCGAATGCGGCAATGTCGAGTTATTTATTCAAAAAGTCCGAAAATAATTGTTTTATTTTGATACGGCGTTGTCCGGTCAATCCCTTCCTCGACAAAAGGATTCCAAACATCAAGCTCTGCAAGATAAGACCCCGCAGGAAGTTGTTTTGACGAAATAAACGTCCCGGGTCCGTTTGAAATAATTTGCGAGTATGCCTGACACATTTCACGGAATGCGTCAACTTTTGAAAGAGTTATTGAATCGTTAATTGTTATGTATTTCGAAGCCGGCGCAGTTAATGAAACTTTTTCACCGGCTTTGATATGATGAGCGGTTAGCAGTTCTCCTTTCGGCGAGTGAACCGTCAACTCCTTAATATCAACGCCAAGCCCATTCGCCGCCGTTGGAGAATCTGCCGTCCAATCAAAGGTAATACGTTCTTTCCGTTGCGATTGGGCTTTGCGAATTGCAAAATAGGAAGGAATACGTGCGTTAATCCAACCGTGCGTCAAAAACTGATTACCGCCGGCAGTAAGATAAAGTTCCAACGATTTTGTGTTACCTAAACGGCTTGCACAGGCGGTTGCTTCTGTTTCCGGTGCGAAAAGAACGCCGCGCGGCGTTAAGGTCGAATAAAAACCGACAAAACCAAACGTAACTGCTTCTTCACGCTGCTGATCAAGAACCGTGTAAGTTGCGGAACTGGACTGCCGTAAAAATCCTTCCTGAAAAAAACTCGCACCAAGAACCAAAACACTGGCTGCCAACGAAGTAAACGGAACCGTCCACATCAACCAGATTCTCCGCTTAATCAGACTCAGAACATAAATATTGACCGGACCGATTAACACCGCAAAAACAATGATCAAAACCATAATCAATTTTATATTGATACCATAATCGGCAACCACCGGAAGCGAAGAATACAATGCCGCTTCGTCAGAAGTAATCGAATGGCGGCTGGTGTGTATATCGCGCCAGAGTTTTGACTGTTTCAAAACACTTTCTCGAAACGGTTCAATCGCCGGTTTAACGGTTTCCGTATTTTTGTCAAACGCATAAACAAGTCCCAAAACCGCATGGTATTTTTGTGCAGAATTTTGTGTGTCGTCTTCGACCGGCAACCAATGTTTGGGAATATTCCCATTCGTTCCGACAATACCGAGTGTTCCGCCGGTTTCGACGTATTTTTTTAACGCATCAAAAATTCCGCCATGTTGTTCCTGGATTTCACGCCATTCGGATGCCGTCAAAATAATCGCGTCAAACCGTGTGTACGCAAGCCAGTAATCGCTCCATTCTTCTACCGGAACATTGGATGTCCAAGGCATGAGTTCCGGCGGAGTGGAAGTTCCGCTGCCGCTATAAGAAGGCGTAACAGGTACTGCCGGTGCGGTTGCCGTTTCATCTTCGGAATCGTTCGCTTGCTCCGGCGGAATCCCGCTTTGGAACAAATTACGCAAATCACCAGGTACATCACGGCTTGTAAGAATATTAGCGATTTCGTGCGAATAACTATTAGCGCCGTGATTGTTGATTTTTCGAAACGGAGCCGGATCATATTGATAACGCCCGTCAATAATCACTTGAGCTTCGTCATTGCCGCCAATAATAAATGGCGGCTGAAGCAGTCGGAGAATAACCGCCGATTCCGGCGGAACCACTACACTGTTGGCTGATCGGCTCAATACCGTTTGACCATACGAATGACTGCTTTTCGGTATTTCAAGACCAACCGTATGAGCTTTCGCGTCCCTGTTCGTAACACGAAAACGGTATTCAAGATAACCGTGACTGGTCGGCGTACCGGCATCGGAAGTCATGGGAATTTCCTGAACTGAAATATTGCCGTAATTAACCGCGTAAATGCGGTTCGGAATAAAAATCAGCAACAGGAAAATAACAATAAAAAAATACATCGGGCGTTTCATAACAGTATTGCGGAACATAAAGTTGTCCGTTGGAATAAAGGTTAAATTGTTTCGGAATTTTGGAAATATACTGTCAACGGGTAGAAATCGGTTGTTTTATTTGAAATCTCCCTCAAGGTAGGGTATCAAAAGGTAGGCAACCTTTCGCCGAAAGGTTGCGTTGCCGATAGGCAACAGTGAATCAGATTCGATTGGGCAAATTTGTGTTTCTGACTGGTTTGGAAACTGATTGCCGGCGGGAAACAGGGGCAAGTCGGCTATCGCCGACGCAACCTTTCGGCGAAAGGTTGCCTACCTCTTGAATCAAACAAAAACAACCAATATCATGCCGTTTGCGGTATA
>JAIROD010000358.1 GCA_031257725.1 Planctomycetaceae bacterium
GAACCGTTTTTGTTTCAGGAAAAAGAATTTCACGCCGACTCAAAACATCTTGAAGAGGTTCGTTGTTTTTTGGCGAAAACCGATGCGATTCCGATTGCGGTCGGTTCGGGAACAATTAATGATCTTGTGAAACGGGCGGCGTTTGAATGTCAACGTTCTTACATGATTATCGGAACAGCCGCATCAATGGACGGCTACACTTCATTCGGCGCATCAATTGAAGTGGACGGCATGAAACAAACCTTAACCTGTTTTGCACCGCGTGTTGTTTTAATTGATCTGGACGTGTTGGAACATGCGCCGCAAGAATTGAACGCCGCCGGATATGCCGACCTTCTCGCAAAAATTCCAGCCGGTGCCGATTGGATATTGGCGGACAAAATCGGTACAGAACCAATTCACCGGACAGCATGGGATATTGTACAGAAACCGCTTCGTCAATGGCTTGCCGATCCTGAAGGAGTTGCAAAAAATGATCCGTCCGCTCTTTGTTTATTGATTGAAGGTTTGATTATGAGCGGTCTTGCGATGCAAATCGCCAAAACATCACGCACCGCTTCCGGCGCAGAACATCAGTTCAGTCATCTTTGGGATAATCAGCATCACACCTTTCAAGGCAAAACTCCGTCACACGGTTTTAAGGTTGGTATCGGCAGTATTGCCGTTTCGTTGTTGTACGAAAAAATACTTGCACTCACAAAAGAAGAATTTTCAAAATCGAAACAAAATATCGCCGCAACAAAACGAAGTTGGCAAGAAATCGAACAATCGGTTCAAAAAAATTTCGGAAACGGAAATTTGGCAAAACAGGTTCTTGAACAATGCCGTCAAAAATATGTTGAACTTCCCGAAATAATTCGGCGTTTCGATATATTTTTGGAACATTGGGACGAATTAAAAGAAGAATTGCAGCGTCAACTTCTTCCCGCAGTAACAGTTTGTGAAATGTTGCGAAAAGCAAAAGCCCCTTCGTCTTCGGAAGAAATCGGCATTGACCATGACCGGCTGCTCCGAAGTTTCAGGCAAGCCCAACTTATTCGATACCGTTATAATATTCTCGATTTTGTTATGGAAACAGGACATTGGGAAATCATTTCATCAATGCCCCCTGAATTTCAGAACTTAAAAAATTAAAGGAACAAAAAATTTATGAAACGCGAAGAACTTTTTGACAAGATTCGTCAGCAAACTTGCTGGGAGGTGATTATCATCGGCGGCGGCGCAACAGGACTTGGTATTGCGTTGGACGCATCGCTTCGCGGTTTTTCGACTTTGTTGCTGGAACAACATGATTTCACCAAAGGAACATCGAGTAAAAGTACAAAATTAGTTCACGGCGGTGTTCGTTATCTTGCGCAAGGCGATGTCGGTTTGGTTGTTGAAGCGTTACGGGAACGCGGTTTACTGCTTCAAAATGCGCCGCATCTTGTTAAAAATCAAACGTTTATTATTCCGAATTATCAATGGCGGCGCGGGTTGTTTTATACGATTGGGTTGACGATGTACGATATTCTTGCCGGACGGCTTAGTTTCGGAAGATCGTATTACATCGGACGCAACGAAGTAATCCGGCGGCTTCCCACAATTAAACAACAAAATCTCAAAAACGGTGTTGTTTATCACGACGGTCAATTTGATGATTCCCGATTGGCAATCCATCTTGTCCGAAGTATTTTGGAAAACGGCGGTGTTGCAATTAATTACGCCCAAGTTACCGGACTGGATAAATCGAACGGAAATATCGCCGGCGTACAAGTTCAGGATTTAGAAACCGGTTCCGTGTTTTCGTTACAAAGTAAACTTGTTGTCAACGCAACGGGCGTTTTTGTCAACGAGATCATTAAAATGGATGTTCCCCATTCTCCTGATTTTGTGAGACCAAGTCAAGGAATTCATTTGGTTGTTGATCGGGAATTTCTGCCCGGCGATGATGCGTTAATGATTCCCAAAACCGACGACGGGCGTGTTCTTTTTGCGGTTCCTTGGCATGATAAAGTTGTTATCGGAACAACCGACACGCCTATTAATGAAACGTCGTTGGAGCCAAAAGCGATTGACCGTGAAATTGATTTTGTGTTACAGAGTGCGGGAAAATATCTGGAAAAACCAATTCAACGCGGCGATGTGCGAAGTGTTTTTGCCGGATTGCGTCCGCTTGCCGCTCCGAAAAAAGCAACCGAAAAAAAGACTCGCGAAATTTCACGGAATCACAAAATTATCGTTTCAAATTCAGGTCTGCTGACCATTACCGGCGGAAAATGGACAACGTATCGGAAAATGGCGCAGGATGTTCTCGATAAAGCAATTTCAATCGGCAAACTGGAAAAACGAAAATGTGTTACCGAAAACTTTCCGATTCACGGTTTTCTGAAAAATGCGGACAAAAATAATCCGTTATCTGTTTACGGCAGCGACCGCGATAATTTGGAACAGTTAATCGCGGAACGTCCGGAATTAAAGGAACGATTACATCAACGGCTTTCATCTATCAAAGCGGAAATTGTTTGGGCGGTTCGGTTTGAATTGGCGCGAACGGTTGAAGATGTTTTGGCGCGAAGACTTCGCGCTTTATTGCTCGACGCAAGAGCGGTAATTGATATTGCTCCGACGGCAGCCGATTTAATTGCCGAAGAATTAAATTACGATGAAAATTGGAAACGAAAACAAATTGATGATTTCGTACAAATTGCTAATCAATATTTACTCATTCCTTACAAACCGCAATGACTTTTTTTTCCTTAAAACCGGCTGCGCCGAAACCGCAACTTCCGGACGATCAGATTGATTCGTCGTATCGTTGGTTGCGCGAACAAGTTTTTCTTGGAACGTTTATTGGTTACGCCGGTTATTATTTGTTGCGGAAAAATTTTTCTTTGGCAATGACGTATCTTCCAGAACAGGGTTATTCCAAAACGCAACTTTAATTTTGTATTAAACATAATAAGGGACAAATGAGACATTAGGGACACAAACAGTAAAAGTAAACAGTAAAAGTAAAAGTAAAAAATCCCAAGAGTCTCCAATGTCCCGCAAGTCCCACAAATCATAATCATGCTTTCAGAAATTCGACATTTAGTTTTTGACCTTGACGGAACAATTTATCGCGGGAAAACTCTTTTTCCGTACACATTGGCGTCGCTTGAACTTTTGGAATCTTGCGGTATTACTTATACTTATCTGACGAACAATTCGTCGATCAGTGCAAAAGATTATGTTCAAAAAATTCGCCGGCTTGGTTTACGTTGTCAGAAAGAAAATTTGTACACTTCTTCGTTGGCGACAATTGATTTTCTGCGCAATAATTATCCAAACGTTTCAAGTATTTATCTTCTTGGAACGGAAAGTCTCAAGACGGAATTTATTGAAGCGGGTTATCATGTTTTTTCGGATGAAGAATCGGACGAACCGGATGCGGTGGCGGTTGCATTTGATACGACATTGACTTACGCAAAACTCTGTAAAACAGCATGGTGGGTCAAACAAGGCAAACCTTATCTGGCAACACATCCCGATATCGTTTGTCCAACCGATTTACCAACAATCCTTGTTGATTGCGGAGCGGTTTGTGATTGTATTGCGTCTGTTACAAATCGCCGTCCGGATCGGGTTTGCGGCAAGCCGGACCGGTTGATGATTGACGGAATTGTACAAAAATACGGGCTAAAACCGAATGAAATCGGTATGGTTGGAGATCGGCTTTACACCGATATTGAAATGGCACGGCGTGCGGGTATTATTGGCATTCTCGTTTTAAGCGGCGAGGCAACTCAGAACGATTTGGAAAAAATTGTACAAAAACCTGATTTTGTTTTCGATACAATTTTCGATCTTGCCCGCGAAATTAAACAAACAAAAAGGAGTCTCTCATAATTCAGAATTTACCGAACGTTAACGGCGCGGGCTTGCCCCGCGTTGTTCGACTTAACCAAGAAACACGGGGTAAACCCCGTCGTTAACTAATAACACGGGGTAAACCCCGTCGTTAACGAATAACACGGGGTGAACCCCGTCGTTAACGAATAACACGGGGTAAACCCCGTCGTTAACGAATAACACGGGGTAAACCCCGTCGTTAACTAATAACACGGGGTAAACCCCGTCGTTAACTAATTGGTTGAAAATAAAAAATTGAATTATTAGAGATGCCCCAAAAATTAAATTCAAATCCTATGAACACGACAAATAAATCTTACGAATATTGGCGGACACGGATATTGTACTCAACAATGTTTGGGTATATTTTCTTTTATTTTGTCCGTAAAAATCTTTCAATGGCAATGCCGTTGATTGAAAGTGATCTTGGTATCAGCAAGCAGGAACTTGGTTTATTCCTGACGCTTCACGGTTTACTGTACGGTTTTTCCCGATTTGTGAACGGAATTATTGCCGACCGTGTGAATCCGCGTTGGTTTATGGCGGCGGGGTTATTTCTTTGTGCGGCGGCGAATTTCGGTTTCGGAATGAGCAATACGGTTTGGCTTATGGGAATATTTTGGGTGGTGAACGCATGGTTTCAGGGAATGGGATTTCCGCCGTGTGCGAAAAGTTTAACTCATTGGTTTATGGCGAATGAACGCGGAGTGAAATTTTCGATCTGGAATGTTTCCCACTCACTTGGAGCCGGACTCGTTTTCCTGCTTAACAGCGGAGTGATTTTATTGTTTCATGATTGGCGGTATTGTTTTTTCATTCCCGGTATGATTGCTGTTTTGGGGGCGATTTTTCTTTTTGAACGGTTACGCGATTCGCCGGAAACAATGGGACTTGATCCCATCGAAACTTATTACGCTAAAAAACATGGACAAATTATTGAACCGGTGAACGATGCAAAAACAGATGAAAAATCGGACGGAAAATCAGAACCGATTCAAGAAAGTTTAGGTCAAACGTTATACAAATATGTTTATTCCAATCCGGCGATTTGGATTATTAGTCTTGCTAATTTTTTTGTTTATATTGTTCGTTTTTCGATTTTGGATTGGGCGCCGACTTTTTTGAAACAAGCCAAAGGAATTGATATTGCGCAGGCCGGAGTGGTGAGTAGTTGTTACGAGTTGATTGGAGTGATCGGAATGCTTTGCGGCGGATTTCTTATGGACAAAATATTTCATAGCCGGGGTTCGAAAGTTTGTTTTCTTTACATGTTGGGTTGTACGATAACGATGGGTCTTTTTTGGTGGACGGATTCGTCATCGGTGTTGGTCAATGCGTTATTCCTTGCGGTTCTTGGTTTTTTCATTTATGGTCCGCAATGTCTGATTGGCGTGATTGCCGCCAATATTGCAACCAAAAAAGCCGCTGCCGCCGCTAACGGCGTAACAGGAATTTTCGGTTACATGAGTGTAATCGTTACGGGTTGGGGAGTCGGTTATGTTGCGGAAAATTATGACTGGAACGCGGTATTTCTATGCTTAATCGGAGCATCATTTATCGCC
This sequence comes from Planctomycetaceae bacterium, assembly GCA_031257725.1. GTDB lineage: Bacteria > Planctomycetota > Planctomycetia > Pirellulales > Thermoguttaceae > WRKP01. The sequence continues at coordinate 5,436 of JAIROD010000358.1, forward strand.
ATGCTTCTATTCTGCTTCGTCCTGAATGCCGCCGCACCGGAACAACAAAATAAAACGTAACGATTCCGCCGTTGGTCTGGGCGAAAGCAATTCGTTTAAGTTTAGGCGATGACGTATTCGGCGGTTGGCATTCCCTTTTCGAGTGATTCGATAACCGCGTCGATGGCTTCTTCACTGTCAATATGTCCGAACCACCAGTTTTCAGGATAGACCACCAACGCCGGTCCACGATCACAGACCTTGAGACAACTCGTACACGACACCGCCGCATCATTCAATCCGTGATCCGCCAACTCTTCCTGTAAATATTGCAACAATTGTCCGGCTCCGGCTTTGGCGCAAACACCTTGCGGTGTTCCATTCATACGAAATGATCCGCAAACTAAAATGTGATGGGAAGGTTTTTGCATCGTTTATTACTCCTTAAAATTAAAATAGGGTTTAAATTAGTGTAATATATCAGCGGAATTTGCGAAAACGTATTGGATTGCTTTAACAAACATTATTTTCACCTTATTTTCTTAACTAAACAACCTCAGTAGCATGAAAATAAACAACAACAAACCTTAGTACCTTATTGTTCCTTTTTGTAACTATTTAGTCGCGGTGAATGTTCCTTTTTCTGTCCCGTTAGGGACAACATATTGGTAGAAAACGATGTCGATTAAAAACGCTCGTCCCGTTAGGGACGAAATATTGGTAGAAAAACACCAAGCATAAATTTCACCAATATTGCCTCCCTACGGGACGCGGATCATTTTGTTATACCGTTTTCTACCAATAATATGTCGTTCCTAACGGGACGGGAATATTCGGAAATACAACCAAACCACTGAATAGATACTCCTTTTTTTAATAAGGTAAGTAAGGTTGATTGTAGGGAGCCCTTTGGGCTACTAAGGTTGTTTTGTTTGAAAAATAAGGTGAAAATAAGGTTTTGTATAAACTTGCTTTGAAAATTCCACTGATATATTACAAAAAATTAGGGACGATAGGGAGAGATGATAGGGAGATTAGGGACAATAAGGACAGTTTTTTGTTTCAGACGATGAGGTATGTTGCGATTATTGTTTATTTTTTTTCCGTTGCGGCGGTTCACCGTCGATGGCTCTGAAATAATTTGGATTTTCCGCTTGTCCGGTAATTTCGTAGAGAAAACGGCTTGGAATGGTTGGATGCATTTTTCCCCATTTCATTCGTTGTAGGGCAAGCGTTAGCGTCAACCGTTGTTTGGCGCGGGTGATACCGACATAGCAGAGCCGCCGTTCTTCATCAACAGCAAAAACATCGTCATCGTTGACACTTCGATGATGCGGTAAAATTCCTTCTTCCAGACCAACCATAAACACCTCTGGAAATTCAAGTCCTTTGGCAGCGTGCAACGTCATCAGCGTCACCGCGTTTTGACCAAGTCCCCGCTTTTTTTCACTGCCGAAATCCGAACCGGCAAGCGAGGTATTGTCCAGAAAGTCCTGCAAAACCGGTTTTTCTGTATCGTTAATATATTCCGCTGCGGCATTAAGCACTTCCCCCACAGAATCCCAACGGTTGGAACGTTCATTCGGGTCTTGGTATTGGCGGTTAATTTCACGCTCGTAATCAATAACCGATAGAAAATTTTTCAAATTTTGTACCGTAAAATGACGGCAGAGATTATTTCGTTGTTCCTCAATCAACGCGCGGAATGAATGAAGAGCGTCGGACGTTTTATCCTGAAACTCTGTAACTGCTCCGGCTCCGGTTCCCAACAAATCCCAGAGCGGTATTTTTTGTGACACGGCGGTTGCGGTCAGTTTTTGGATTGTCGTTGTCCCAATACCCCGCGGCGGCGTATTCAAAATCCGTAACAAAGAAATATCGTCTTTGGGATGATTAAGCACCTTTAAGTACGATAAAACATCACGGACTTCTTTACGATCAAAAAACGATTGACCGCCAATGAGTACGTAAGGAATTTTCGCGTTTCGGAGTTCCATTTCAAACGCACGCGGTTGATCATTGGTTCGAAACAAAATCGCAATATCACGCGGTTGACGTTTTGCCGAAACAAGACGTTCTTTAATTTTAGAAACAACCGTCTTTGCTTCCGTTTCACTGTCTTTACATTGCAAAATATTGGGTTGTTCCCCTGAAAGCGGTGAGAGCAATTTTTTACCGTGACGATGTTTATTGAAAACAATAAGCCGGTTTGCCCAATCGATGATTTGTTTTGTTGAACGATAATTTTCTTCAAGCCGTACAATTTTCGCATCGGGCCAATCGCGTTGAAAACTCAGAATATGTTTAACATCCGCGCCGCGCCAACCGTAAATCGCCTGATCGTCGTCGCCGACCACACAGAGATTCCGATGTGGCAGTGCAAGACCTTTGACAATACGGTATTGGCTCATATTCGTATCTTGATATTCGTCCACTAAAAGATGATCAAAACGTCCGGCTTCCATTTTAAGTGTTTCGGGATATTTTCGAAAGAGTTCTTCCGTAACAAGAAGAAGATCATCGAAATCAACCGCGCCAAGCGTCCGCAGTGCATTTTGGTAACGCTCATAAGCCAACCATGTCAAATGATCTTTGGCACTCCAAATTTTTTCGGCGGCTTTTTCAGGATTAAGCCCTTCACTTTTCCATGAACTGATTCGTGCAAGCATTTCACCGGGTCGCAACGCTGCGTCGGACACTTTGATTTCCTTAAGAACTTGCCGTGCGACAGATTCCTGATCGCCTCGATCATAAATTGCAAACTGTTGCGGATAACCAAGTTTAGTGATATAGCGGCGTAAAATTTGTACACAAAGTGAGTGAAAAGTTGACGTTTCCGGTTTAGGGGTTTTACGGTTACGGTTGTGAAGGAGTTCGGCGATACGGTTTTGCATTTCCTTTGCCGCTTTGTTGGTGAACGTTACGGCAAGAATCCGGTTAGGATGAATTCCGTTTCGGATAAGACGGGCAATCCGGTAAGTTACAACGCGCGTTTTTCCAGTCCCTGCTCCGGCAAGAACGAGCAGGGGACCGTTTAATGTTTCTACAGCATCGGATTGGGCGGTGTTAAGCGTCATGTCTTGACAAAAACTTCATTACCTCGAACAGAAATCGAAAACATCGCAATAATCAGTGGAATTAC
>JAIROD010000519.1 GCA_031257725.1 Planctomycetaceae bacterium
ATGAAGATAAGGGGTTCCGCGGTATCGGTCGTCTTTGCGGGCTTGCGTATTGTAAGGAGCTTGTTTTTGAATCCAAAGCAAAAGGCGAAAGTACTATTTCGATTATGCGCTGCAACGCAAAAGAAATGCGGGATTTAATCACCGAACATAATCGAGGTCATAAGCAAGAAGCGGTTTCTGTTCTTAAAAAAGTGTTTCACTTTGAACGAAGAAACGATAGTGAGATTGATGACCACTATTTCCAAGTATCATTGAAAAATATCAATGAAGAAAACACGGACTTACTTGATGCTCGTGAAATCGAAGCGTATCTCTCTTTTGTTGCACCAGTTCCCTACCAACAAAGTATATTTCCATTTCGGAAGAAAATCAGGGACTATGCCCAATCCAAAGGATTAAAAATTGATGAGTATTGCGTTAAACTTGACGGTAAGCAGATTTTCAAAGGTTATACCGATAGGATAAAAGATCAATATGACCCTAGCGAAATTTTTGACATCGCTTTTAAGGATTTGTTCGATAAGGATGGTAATCTGTTAGCGTGGTTATGGGTTGGCATATCGAAATTTAAAGGAGCTTTACCTAAAAGTACTCCCATGCGGAGTATCCGCTTACGTAAACACAATATCCAAATAGGAAATGAGGATACTCTACAACGATTTTTTTTAGAAGACCGAGGACATAGCTATTTCGTTGGTGAAATATTTGCCGTTGCATCGGAGTTAATTCCAAATTCGCAACGAGATTATTTCAACGAAAATCCTACCCGCCAGGAATTTCAAAACGCCCTCGAAGAGTATTTTCGGGACGAATTGCAACGAGTCTATAAGAATGCTTCAATAGTGAACAGCGGTATCAAAAAAATCACCAATTACGAGCAAAAGAAATCTGAATTTACCTCAAAAGAAAAATCCGGCAAATTCATCAACGACAAACAAAAGGATGCCGAACTCGCTCAACTTGAGGAACTACGCGAAAAAGCAGAAAAAGCCCAAAAAGAAATTGAAAAAATAGAAGAAAAAACCAAAGAAGAGAATGGTTTTTTTGGACAGGTCATTGACAAAATTAAGAAAGATCACTCCATTAAACCATCATCTCCCCCAATATCACGTCCTATACGAAAACGCCGTACTGACAAACTGGGAAAGTTTACAAGTAAAGAAAAGAAAATAATTGAGAGAATCTTCGAAATAATTCATTCGGCAATAGACAACACGGAAATGGCTGACAAACTCATTGATGAAATAGTGAAAGGACTTGCAAAGGGACTTAAGAAGTAATAATGCAGTAACTGTCTATTTTAATTTTTATTAGTCCTGCAAGGACGACATTTTATTAACCATATGCTTTAGCATACGGATAGGGCAAACACATCACAAAAGTCCCGCAGGGACGACACTTTATTGGATAAATGTATTCGATTACTGTTTGGAAATTTAGTAATATATCAGTGGAATTTTCGAAAAGGTATTGGATTGCTTTAACAAACCTTATTTTTACCTTATTTTCAAACAAAACCATTCACCAAAAAACCTTAGTAGCCATTGTTCCCATAACAAACAAACTTTATTACCTTATTAAAAAAAGGAACAATAAGGTAATAAGGTTTGGTTTCTGGTAGGACTCTTGCTACTAAGTTTTTTTATCTAATCTAATCGTTTTGTTAAGAAAATAAGGTGAAAATAAGGTTGGTAGGGGGGCATCCACTCTCCCCTAAATCAGGAATATTCCACTGAAATATTACGAATTTTAAGGCGTGAAAAGTATAGTGGTCTCCCAAAATTCCGAAACAATCCGCATTTTGGGGCAAAGCCGATTATTCCAACCGGATACTTTCCAATTCCACCGTAACACCAGGCGACATCACCGGATCAAGACGAAGTTCGGTAATCCTGCCGTTCCAGTTTGTGTTTTGGGACAAGTCAAGCGAATAATCCGCAAAATTTGCGGAAGGATAAACGGTTGTCTCCACTTTGGCAACCTCACTGAAATCCTTTATCGTTTCTGTTTTCCAGAACAATTGAAGATGTTCATTTTGGGTTGATGTCGTTTTTATCCGAATAATTGCGTGGTGAAAATTCATTGCCGCAGTTCGTTTTTGTGAAACATGAATTGCCGGATCAAATGTTGTCGTTTCAAACCGGAGGCGGTTATTTTCAATACGAAAATCTTTGACATTCATCATCGGTTCCCAACGTTGATAACCGTTTTCAATCACGCTTGCCGGATTATCGTTGATAAAATTCCACGACGTTCGGTTTTCAAATATTTTTTGCGGTAAACTATAAGGAGCGAAACCAATATCAGACGGAATTAAATCATTGTGTTGTTCTGGGGCGTTGGAAAAAACACGGCGAATAGCGTCGAGATAACCGAAACCGTATTCTCGATACGGAGCAATGTAATGACCTTCACTCCATTCGTTCCAATTATCGAGAATAATCATTTTACCGCCGAGTTCATCGCCGGACATATTGGTTTCGATAAATTCTTTTCCTTTTCGGAGTAATGTTTCAAAATCGGCGGGCGGAAGTTTCCAGATCGAACCTTCATCGCTCCAACCGCTCCATGCCTGCGATAACGTAACAACCTGTGGAATCATATCGTGCATCTCCTGCGTTTTCCGAATGTAATTCAATTGCGTTTCGATAACAACATCCGGCGGCGGACTGTTCGGAACATACCAGCAATAAGCAAAAGTATAATCAAGTCCAAGATTTTTGTATCGTTTAAGAACATTCGGATCAGTCCCGCGATATTCCCCTAAAAGATATAAACCGTCAAAGCCTGCTTTTTTGCAACCTTCACGCATCATCTCGAATGCAACTTTGGCTTTGTCATCACCGCCGAGATCGAAAGAAACAACTTCCGGTCGATAAATGAACAAAACCGGTTTGTTGTCGATTTTGAGATAGTTTTCACGTTTGAAAAATTTTTCGATCCAATAAGGCAAAAGATTTTCCATGAGGTCTTTTTCATCGGCAATACCGGAATGTCCTTTCGATTGGTTTTCCCACATGATTGTAAATTTCATCATGTTACCGTATTTTGACTTAAACAGAGCATCGTCGAACACGCTTTTTTCAAATTTTGTTTCGACTGCTTTACCTTGACTTGTCCGATACCAACAATAGATAAAAAATGAAACACCATGTTCGACCGCCCATTTGGTCTCCCAATCCGCAATTTCAGGATTATCCTGTGAATAAATTCCGAACGCCGGAGTACGTTCCTGATGTTTGTTCACAACCTGACTCCAAAGCGAAGCGTGTTCCGTTTCCCAAAGCGGACAATTATGAGCACCGACAAGAAATTTTGTTGCAACCGGTTTGGGAACAGGAATGTAATCGAGTTTTTCAATGTTGCGAGGCGGAAGAACAATTTGAGAAACCGTTATTTTTTGTACTGTTTTGTCGTCAATGACAAGTTCCAGTGTAAAATCTTTTTGTCCCGAAACCGCACTGACAACTTCCCAAACATGTTTCGGAAAACCGTCGGCGGACTGGGCGGTTTTAGTTTCTTTGAACCGAGTACCGTCATTCGGAACAATTAACCGGCAACGGTAATCTTTTTGCGCAACATTTTCAATCACTGCCGTAAAATGAAACGGACGTTCTGCCCGAATGATAGGGCAATCCGATTGAAAACTATTTTCCCGAATCACCGTCTCCTCCGCAGAAACAATATTGGTTGACAGGAAAAACGCTAAGGTCAGAACAATAAAGAGTTGTTTGGTCATGGTATTCTTGTAAAGTTAAAAATGGTGAACACTTAAAAGACAAACGAAAATATCCCCTGTTAGATAGGAACAATCGTATCTGTCTATTTTAAAACACGAAACACACTAAATTTTACGAAACACATAAAAATTACATAAAAAATTGTAATATTTCAGTGGAATTTTTGTTTGGTTGTTAACAACGAGGTTTACCCTGTCGTTAATTACTGCGTGGTAAATCCCGCCGTTAATTATCGCAGGGCAAGCCCGCACCGTTAACGTTCGGCAAATTCGGGATTATTAGAGATTCCTCATTGATTTCATCAAACATCGTCTCATTGACAATATGAACGATTACTTTTTCCTATTTTGTTTTCGTAATTAATTATTTGTTTGATTAATTGTTGTACTTTATTAAAATCTTTAACGCCCGGCGAAAATTCGACGCCGCTGGAAACATCAATTCCATACGGTTCAGCTTGAGTAATTACATCAAGTACATTGTCCGGTGTGATTCCGCCGGCAAGAAAAGCCGGAAATCGTTTACAAAATTCCCTTGCCTCCGACCAATTCCAACCCCGACCATTACCGCCGGGTAAAACTCCCTTCGACATCTCCAGAAGATAAAG
>JAIROD010000554.1 GCA_031257725.1 Planctomycetaceae bacterium
TTAAAAACCGAAATTTTAGAGTGTGAGGAGTATAAATCGTATAATCATTATAATCGTAATAATAGTTGTCATAAACTGGATTTTTAACCCAAAATTTATCATTATCATCAACTCGTAATAGATAAATTCCACAAATAATTTATATTAAACATCATGGTCTTGGTCTTTGTTATGTTTGGAGTGAGAGTGTTTTTGTTATGAAATCAATTTGTATTTATAGTGCAGAAATAACGGCAGGGGCGTTGAAAGTGATGGAGAGTCGTGTTGTTGCGGATTTATTACTTAAAAGTGTTGATGATGTTACGTGGAAATCGGCATTGTTGAAAGAGAATATTTTGCAGACACGTTCGCCGCAAACAGCCAACCGGTTCGCACAATTGATCAGGAATCGGCTCGAAACAATGACGCCTGATCTTTGGCGGCTTGTCCGTGACGGCAATAAACTCGTCGCAACACACGCCTGTTTAGCCGCAACAGTTAAACGAAGTGCCATTGTCGCTGATTTTTTGTACTTGGTTGTACGCGATCTTCTTCGGCAATACGAAGTCAAATTGACCAATCGCGATTGGACGGATTTTATTTATGATTGCCGTAACCGTATTCCTGATTTACCGGAATGGCATGAAAACACGATGATACGTATGCGGTCTTCCGTGTTTCAGATTCTTGCCCAAGCAGGTTACATCGACAACACTCATTCCCGTCAATTACGATACGTTTATATTGCCGACGAAGTATTACAATATCTCTATGAAAATAATGAAAAAACAGTTTTACGTTGTATTCAATTAAAATAACAATATTAAAATGATAACAAACCAACTTCAACAACGTCTGAATAGAATATTACCCAAAATTCGGTCTTCCCTTTTTTTGAACGGGAAGGGAATCGGTAACGAGATTCCGTTTTATGTTTTTGATTATCCGCCCAAAGATGAATTACAAGTTAGAGAATTTCTTAGAACCTTGATCGGACATGACTTGAAACAGGAGCTTCCTGACCGGAAGATTATTCATGTCAATTTGTTGGAATTTCTGTGTGATTATGTGAAAGATCGCGGATATTTTGAGAAACTCCTGTATGGTGTATCAGCGCAGGATAATACAAAAACGTTAAAATTAATCAGATCAATTACCGGAGCCGAAAAATTTGCAGATTATTTTGCTTCAAAAATTATGACGCAACAACCGGATTTGATATTGATTTCCGGTGTCGGATCGGTTTACCCGGTGATTCGTATTCATGAACTACTTAATAATTTACATAAACACACAGAATTAACACCGTTAATTGTGTTTTATCCGGGAGTGTATGATAAAACGACATTCCATTTATTTGGCAGGACAAATTTAACGTTGGATTCATCCCTAAATGAACGTTATCACTCAAGCAGGTATTATAGGGCGTTTCGGCTTATTGATTAACAATAACCAATTGACACTAAAATAACTATGAGAATTTCAGAACTTTTTAAGAAAGATATTGCTCGTCCTATCAATGGCGTTGTGAAAGCAGATCAATTGGACAAAAATTCAGTTTGGCAGGAGTTGGATGAATTTGTTGTAACACGGGAATTAACCGGACATTTGCAGAAGTTTTTTGAACAGTATTGTGAAACGCTTCAGTGTCGCAATCATGGTACCGCGAGTAAGAACGGTGTTTGGGTTTCCGGTTTTTTTGGTTCCGGTAAATCACATTTTATTAAGGTCATTTCGCATTTGCTGGCCAATGAAGTTCATGAACATTTCGATTCTGATACGCAAAAGAACATGAACAAAAAGGCGGTTGAGTTTTTTGACGAAAAAATTACCGGCTCTTTTTTGCTTGGTAACATTAAAAAGGCGGCGGGGTCCAATACCGATGTTATTCTCTTCAATATTGATAGTAAAGCAGACGACAAAGATTCGCAAAGAGAAAAATTTAATGTTGTACTTGGCGTTTTTCTGAGGGTGTTGAATCAGAAATTGGGTTATAGTCCCGATCATTTTCATATTGCTCATTTGGAACGTTATCTTGATGAAAAAGGCAAGTATCAGGAATTTCAAAATATTTACAAAACACTTACTGCAACAGAATGGAAGAACGAACGGGATGCTTATGAATTTAACCGGGATGAAGTGATTGAAGCGTTTTCAAAAGTGCTTGGACAATCAAAAGATGCCGGTGAAAAGTGGTTTGAATCTGCGGAAAAAAATGTTCCAATTAATGTTGAAAATTTTGCGAAATGGACGAAAGAGTATCTTGATAGGAAAGGCAAGAATAGCCGGATAATGTTTTTAGCGGATGAAGTCGGGCAATTCATTGGTTCCAATACAACGCACATGCTGAATTTGCAGACGATTGTCGAACAACTCGGAACTGTTTGCGCGGGTCGTGCGTGGGTTGTTGTTACTTCGCAGGAAGATATTGATACGGTTATTAAGGCGGAAGGAAATTTGAGACAGGATTTCTCAAAAATTCAGGGACGTTTTGCAACACGATTGAGTCTGTCGAGTAGAAATGTGGATGAAGTCATTCAGGAACGATTGTTGCGAAAAAAAGATGATCCGGCGGTCAAAGAATCGCTGTCGCTTTTATATCGTGAAAAGAGTGATATTTTAAAAAATCAACTTTCATTCAAGGATTGTCAGTTTACGTGGAGTCCATTAAGTAACGAAGACGATTTCATCCGAACTTATCCTTTTGTTCCTTATCAATTCAAATTATTGCAACGTATTTTTGAATCCATTCGCCGGATTGGTGTTGCGGGAATCCATCTTGCTCAGGGCGAGCGGTCATTGCTGGACGCATTCCAACAGGCAGCGAAATCTGTTACGGATAATGATGTCGGTGCTTTAGTACCTCTTTATTGTTTTTTCACGTCCATTGAGAGTTTTCTCGAATCGACGATCCGCCGGTCATTTGAACATGCGGAGACCGTCGGAAGTCTTGAAAAGTTTGATGTTAATGTGTTGCGTGTACTTTTTCTGATTCGTCATGTTGACGAGATGAAAAGTAATATTGAAAATTTAGTAACACTTTGTTTGGATAAAGTTGATACAGACCGGATTGATTTGAAAAAGCGGATTGAAGAAAGTCTTGATCGGCTTGAAAAAGAGTCGCTCATTAAATCCAACAGCGGCATTTATTATTTCCTGACCAATGAGGAGCAGGAAATCAGCCGTGAAATAAAAAATATAACAATAAGCGTAGCGGAAAGATCAAAGTATATTGGTAAAGTTATTTTTGATGAAAATTTTCATGAAAAAAAGAAATATCAATTTAGCAAAACAAAAAAAGATTTTTTATTTAACCGTCTTTGCGATAACTTGCCGATTGACCGTCAAATTGAAAAGGCGACGTTACTTGTGTCAATTATCAGTCCATTTTGCGATGATAGCCGATATGAGAGCGATCCCTTTTGCTGTTTAACAAGTACTGAAAACAACGGGAAAATCTTGATACGGTTACAAAAAAGTCTGGAATTTGAAACGGAATTGAAGAAATTTCTCAGCACGAAAAATTATATTAACCGCCGAAACAGCAATAACAATCCTGAAACGGAACAAATTTTAAAAGACCTCACTTCGGAAAACCGTTTGCGGCAACAGAATATTGTTACGTTCCTCAACAGAATGTTGACCGAAGCGGATTATTTCATTGCAGGACAAAAACAGACATTCAAATCAATGTCGGCTGATTCCGCATTGGATGAAGCGTTGAGACGTCTTATTGAAAATACGTACAATAAATTAAATTTATTACAAAATTACACGGAATCGCCGGAACGGGAGATTCATGCCGTTTTGTACCGTGATGATGTTTCAAAATTGCATCTGGAAGAACCTGAAAATAATCCGCTGGCTCTTGCGGAAATTCGGAATTATATCAATCTTGCGTCGCAGCAAAATAAGGAGATTAACTTATACGATGCGTGTAACAGATTTTCGGATCGTCCCTTCGGGTGGGTTGAGAAGGAAACAGTGTTGTTGTTTGTAAGACTTCATGCCGCCGGAGAAATCCATTTTGTACAAGGCGGAGATTTTCCTAACCGTAACGATTTAGAAAAAATATTGTCCGATCCCAAAAAATGGATTGGAATTGGAATCAGACAGAAAAAAATCTCCGATACGGCAACAATCAAAAAAACCAAAGAACTAGGACGAGAAATTTTTGCGGCAATGGGACCTGATACCGACAATGAATTATACAAATTTCTAACACAAAAAATGGAAGAGCGGTCAAAAAAAATTACCGAGTACATCCGGCTTATTGATTCAGGAAAATATCCCGGAAAAAAAGTTTTGGAAGAATTCGCTTCCTTGATCAGAGATTTATTGAGATACAACGAAAATGAAACACACCGTTTTTTTGAAAAATTTAACGGACAAAGCGAACTGTTACGGAAATCAAATGAAGAGTATCACGATGTCTGTCATTTTTTCGAACATCAAAAAACAATCTGGGATGACATGTTAAAACGAATGCCGGAATTAGAATTGAACAAACGGATATTGGAAAAAGAAGAATCGGTCAAAGATGCATTCCGCAATCTGGACGAAATTGTCAATTCAGCAACTCCGTATCAGAGGATTCGGGAAATACCTTCTTTGCTGAATAAAATTGCAACGGAAAATGATAAATTGCTTGAACAGATTAGGACTAACTCGTTAAAAAACACCATAGAATCTGTTTCTGAAATTCTCAAAACAATAAATCCCACAGAATTAGTTTCTGAAATTGTCAAAACAGTAAATCCCGCATTAGAAAATTTAAGTAAAAATGTTTCCGAATGTCTTAAAAATTTAACGCCGGTAATAAATTCAATAAAAATGCCGGATGTTGCTGATATAATGAAATCGACGTTGGTACAGATTGAACAGATACCGACCATGAAAAGCATTGCGGAAATTAAAGTGATGGAAAATGATGTGA
>JAIROD010000096.1 GCA_031257725.1 Planctomycetaceae bacterium
AATAATTGGCGAGCAAAATATCGTGGTAATTATGGCGTTTATACGATTAAAATTACTACCGACGGCAAGAAAACGATTAAGTTTTCTTGTTCGTGTCCAAGTGATTATTATCCTTGCAAACATATTGCAATGATTGAGGATGCAATTGCCGAACATATCGCTAAAAATAAAAATAGAGCGGAAAAAGAAATAAAATGTGGAACAAATTCAATTGTTGCAAAATTATTACGAAAAGTATCGCAAAAAGAATTGTATGAATTTATTGTGCGACAAGCTCATGATAGTAAGAAGTTGACAAATACAATCTTGATTGAATTTGCCGACAAAGTAACTAAAAAAAGTAACAGTAACAGTTCAAATCCTTATTCGATTATTTTACGCAAGGCATTACATAATACCAAAGTCAGAGAGGAAGAATACTATTGCCGTTACGAAAATGAAACAGGTATTGAGATTGAGGCGTTTGATCGGATACTAATAAGATTGAAAGAATATTTTGATCAAAAGAATTATCGCGAAGTTGTATTTATTTGTAAAGCCTGTATTGAGGAGTTGGCCGGATGGTTGGTAAAAAAAAGACGAAAATTCGACGATATTAATGAATTTATCAGTTACGAATATATTGAGGTTCCTTTTAGAATATTGGGGGATGTCGTTAATATTGCAGAGAGCAAAATTTCCGGTGTTGATTTGAAAGAGTTGTACGATTATTGCCGGAGTGAAATTAAGAATAGTAAATATGTTGAGGCAGGTTTATTTACAGAGTTTAATGATTTATTTTTGAAAATATCGCTTAAAGTCAATCCAGACGGTTTTATTGAATTTCAAGATGAGTTATTGAATAATATTAGGGATAAGAGTTCTTACGAAGCGGCAAGAATTTTTGAACGAAAAATCAGTTTGTACGAACTTAGCAACCAAACTCAAAAAGCGTGGAAAATTATTGAAGAAAATGTTCAAATTGACTCCTTTTGTAAAAAGTTAGCGGAGAAAAAAATTGAGGAGAAAAAATATACCGAAGCAAAAAAATTGATAAACGACTATTTGAATAACGATAACCCCAATAGGCGGATTTCAATACGGGAATGGAATAAACTACTTTTGAAAATAGCGCAAAAAGAAAAAGACACGCCGACCATTCAGAAAATTTCTTTTGCTTTTATTAAAGGAGGATTTGAAGCGGAATATTTTAAAATTTACAAATCGACTTTTACTAATGAAGACTGGAAAGAAGTATTTGAACAACTTTTAATTAATTACGAAAATACGGGTAAACAAAATAGTTCGTATTTTAATAATTCGAAAAATAGTGTCTATGATCTTTTAGTTGCGGAAAATGAGATAGAGCGGTTGTTGGAATTTGTTGAAAAACATTTAACGGTACATTTAATAGAACGATACTATAAAAATTTTGCTGATGAGTTTCCGGCTCAAACGCTTCTTTTGTTTCGGAAGGCGTTGGATAACTACATAAAAGATACGCTCGGAAGAGATGCTTATGAATATCTTGCCGAGATGTTAAAAAAGATGCAAAAAATAGACGGCGGCAATAAAATTGTTTCAGATATGGTCAATCAATACCAAATCCTGTACAAAAAAAGAAAAGCAATGTGTGAAATTTTGAGTAAATTTTAGGTAATATAATTGTCATATCTATTGGCAGAACCGAAACAAAAAAACTACAGCATACCGCAAAATTATTTTTTAATTTAAAAACGGAACATGAATAAACCGCAACTTTCGACATTGTCATTTGTATGGGATATTAATTATAAGACGAATCATAAATTACAAAAAATACAATGAGTGTTATAGATCGAAAAATTGTTCTTGAATATGTGCAGGAACATATTGGGGAGTTTCACCGGCAACGATTAGGTTGCCTTTCAAAATTAAAACTTCGTGAAGTGCTTAGAAAGAAAAATCTTTATCTTTATTGTGTCAAATCATTGGATTCCGCCTACGATGTAGTTAAGGGAATTACGGACGCTCATATCGCATCAAATGAGGAAACGATTTTTGGTGATTGGCTTGAAGGTTTAGCGATTTTTGTAAACGGCTTGGTTTATAACGGAAAAAAGTCGGGAATTAAAGGAATTGATCTTGAGTTTGATAAAGATTCTATTCGTTATATCGTGAATATTAAATCCGGTTCCAATTGGGGAAATGCAAACCCAATTACAGGAATGAAAAGAGACTTCGTAACCGCTAAAAAAACGTTACGGACAAGTAATAGTAAAATGAATATTGTTGCCGTCAATGGTTGTTGTTACGGAAAAAATAAAAACCGGATAAAGGCGAATATTTCAAATATTGCGGACAAGAATTCTGGGAATTTATTTCCGGCGATTCGAAGTTATATTGTACAATAATTGAACCGCTTGGTATTAACGCTAAAAAAAGAAATGAAGAATTTCATATATTATACAACCGTCAAATTAACTGTTTTGTCGCGGAATTTGTAAACGATTTTTGTCATTCCGACGGTGCAATTATTTGGGAAAAACTTGTTAAATTTAATTCGGGAAAAGATCAGATTAAATTTTGAACGTTTCAAACGCAATTTTCGTACTTTAATATAAAATATTAACAATTTTTATTTTATAACAATTATGGCAAAATCACGGGCATTAGATAAGCGCCGCAAGTCTGTTAAGAGTATTCGCAAAATCACGCGAACAATGGAACTGGTTGCGACGGCGCAATTCAAAAAAGCAATGGAAAGAGCGGTTGCCGCCGACGCTTACACTAAACGGCTTGTCGGACTTGTTCACGATTTATCGCAATCCGATGAACAGTTGGAACATCCGCTCCTTATTGAACGGAAACAAGACCGTTCACAAAAAGATGTGGTTCTGTTGGTACTCAGTGCCAATCGCGGAATGTGCGGCGGTTTCAATGCCGGTGTGATGCGGTTGGCGGCACAACGGCTTAAGAATTTTCAAAACGATTATTCCGGCGTATATCTTGAAGTGTCCGGAAAACGCGGTATTTCCGCATTCAAATTTCGCGGTGCGGAAATCGCCATGTCTTATATTCATCTTCAGGATAAACCGGCATTGGAACAAGTTACTGAAATTGCGGATCATTATCTGGAAGATTTTATTACAGATAAAATTGACCGGCTTGATGTTTGTTACACAAAATTCGATTCCCTTAGCCGTCAATATGCCGTAATTGAAACATTGCTTCCGATTACGGAATTGACTGCGGAAGGCGATATCAACGCGGTACAAGATGAACTGGATCCCGACTTGAAAAAAGCGGCGTTAGTGAAACAGGCGAATGAAATCACGGCTGACCGTACCGATAAGGGGGTTGCCGGTTTGAAAGAACATGGTAATATTATGTTTGATTTTTTGCCGTCGCCGGAAAGTATTTTGGAAGAACTTATTCCGAAGGCGTTCAAATCGAAATTGTTCAAATGTTTCCTTGACTCTGCGGTCAGTGAACAAATTGCCCGAATGGTTGCCATGAAAGCCGCAACCGAAAACGCCGACAAAATGATCGGACTGTTGACCACTTCATACAACCGCGCAAGACAATCACAAATTACAAATGAAATTCTCGAAGTGATAAGCGGTGCCGACGCTTTGGCAAACTAAAAAATGTACAATAAATAAAGGAGAACCTAAAATGGAAAGTGTCATAATTGATAGGGCAATGTTACCGGAAGTAATCATTTCCTATATTCATTCTGAAAAAATAAAAATCGTTGAAGAAAACGGCAATGTCATATTATCGCCGGTAAAAGAAAAAAACATTCTTGATGAATTAGTCGGAATGTTTAGTGATGGTAGATTATCGACTAAAAAATTTATAGCACAAAAAGCAATTGAAGTAGAGTTAGAAAATTGAATAATCCATTTATTTTAGATGCTTGCGCTTTGATTGCGCTTCTTGCGAACGAACCCGGCGCAGAAAATGTAATAAAAATAATACAAGATGCCATTGACGGAGATATAATTGTAAAAATAAATCAAATAAATCTATTAGAAGTATATTATGATGTGTGTAAGATATATGGAGAGGATGCGGCAAATAATGCATTAGAAACGATTAGGAAATTACCAATAGAAATTATTGTTGGATTATCTGATGAAGTATTTAGAAAAGCAGGGCAAATAAAATCTAAATACAAAATACCATTGGGTGATGCAATAGCAATGGCGGAATGCAAAATAAACAATGGAATATTAGTAACATCAGACCATAAAGATTTTGAACCAATGGAAAAATTAGAAAATCTAAAAATAAATTGGTTCAGAGATGTTCTAAAAACTCCTGTAACGTGAGCGTCCCGTTCACGATTTCGGCAGTGAGGACGTTGCCGTTACAGGGCTAAAATGAGTTTTTAGAATTTCCCTTCAGATAAAAATATTGAATCGCTACAAAAAAATTAACAAGAAAATTAAAACAATGAAAAAATTATTTTTACTTTTGATCGGTGTTGTAATGATGCTCAATGCAGCGGGCTTGTTTGGGCAAACGCCTTATTCTGCTATTGCGGATGCAGAGAAAGATGTTTGGATGTTTGTTTGGGGTGATGAGTTTGACGGGACGCAGATTGATTCTTCGAAATGGATTTTTGAAACCGGCGGAGCAATAAACAACGAAGCACAACTTTACACCACCCGGAAAGAAAATGCGCGTCTGGAAGATGGAAATCTTGTTATCGAAGCGCGCAAAGAAAAATACACTGCGCCGGATGGCAGGACTTCCGATTATACCTCTGCCTGTCTGACAACTTGCAAAATTGAAAACGGCAAATGGAAGCCGCTTTTCGGAATGAAATACGGACGAATCGAGATACGGGCAAAATTGCCGACTGGTCGCGGAGTTTGGCCTGCCTTGTGGCTCCTCGAATTGCCCGCCGAACCCAAAGATTCGTGGCAGCGTTGCGGCGAAATTGATATGATGGAATATGTAGGACATTCGCCGGACACCGTTCATGCCAATCTTCATAACTGGGACGAACACGCCGAATATAAGCGTCATTCTTTTGGTAATTACCTGACAAAGGAAACGCCTTACGATGGTTTTCACACTTATTGGATGGAGTGGTCGCCGGAGTTGATCGAAATTTTTTACGATACGAAAAAGATTGTTTCTTATCGTCCCGACCCTGAAAAGCCGGAACGATTTCCCTACAACAAACCGCATTATTTGTTGATGAATCTTGCAATCGGCGGTTCCTGGGGCGGTGAAAAAGGGATTGATGATTCGATTTTTCCGTGCCGGTATGAAATTGATTTTGTTCGAGTTTATCAAAAAAACGAGTTGACGGTTGCGCGTATTGACCCGCTTGACAAAGTTACGAAAACGCAAGATGATTTTTATCAGATAAGTTCTTCCGCCGCTGTTGCAAAAGGTGAAACGGCAATGTTTCAATTTGTTTTACGCAGTGAAAAGCCGATTGAGAATTTGAAAATCGAAGCGGACAATTTACAGCAAGTAATCGTTCAACAGTCGAAAAATTTGCGGCAAGGTCACGAAAATTTGAAACTTGAAAAAACGAAAAACTCGGAAACAATTAAACCGTCGCCGGTCAATTTTGTCGGTTACGTAAAAACGGGAAATGTAACAGAGTATCCCGACGTGTTGCTTGAACCGCAAAATAAGATTGCCGCGAAAACGAATCAATCGGTGTTGATTAGTTATAAAATTCCGAAAGAAATTGCGGAGGGAATCTATGAGGCGACAGTTGCTATCAGCGGGAAAATAGACGGCAAGGATTTTCGTTGCGAAAAACAGGTTACGGCGAACATTTACAATGTTACCGTGCCGGAACAGACGCTTTGGGTAACAAATTGGTCTTTGGGTAATTTTCTGGAAAAACTCAACGACAACAAAAAAGTCGAGCGGCTTTCGCCGAAATATTGGGAATTATTGAAACTGATCGCGAACACGGCGCGGGAACACGGTCAAAATGTTTATTTGATCTCGCCTACAAATTATTGCAACATTACGATCAACGATTCCCAATACTCATTTGATTTTACGAATTTTGACAATGCGGTTGAACTTTTCATCGACGAAGGCGGTTTGAAACGGATTGAAGGCGGACATCTCGCCGGGTGGGCGCATGGGGCGAAAGAACTCCTTATCAAGGTCCCCGACGGCAACGGAAAATTTGAACCGCTTCCGCTTTCCAATGAAAAAACGAAAAACTTTTTGTCGCAGTTTATTCCGGCGTTGTACAAACATCTGCGTGAAAAAAAATGGGAACAGATTTACATTCAACATATCGGCGATGAACCGACAAGCGTTGAATCATACAATGAAGTTGCGAAATATTTGAAGTCGCTGGAACCGAATATGAAAACGATTGAGGCAACGATTCTTGGAAAAAAGGTTGACAATAATGTTGACGTTCATGTTCCGATTATCTGGTATTACGACAAGGAAGAATATTTTTACAGGGAACATCAAAAGAACGGCGGCGAGGTTTGGTTTTATATTTCCTGCGATGCGAAAGATTATGCGAACAGATTTTATGATCGTCCGCTGCTTCAGAACCGGTTGTTGCACTGGTTTAATTTTCGATATGATATTACGGGATATTTGCATTGGGGTTTGAGTTGGTGGCAAGAGATTGAGGGCGACGAAAAAACCGGTTTTACGGCCCCCCCCCAAAAATTGCCGCCGGGAGATTGCTTTATTATTTATCCGGGCAATAACAAGATTTATAGTTCGCTTCGTTTTGTAACAATGCGCGATGCGGTTTGCGATTATGAATTGCTGAAACTTTTAGAAAACCGCGACCCGTCAAAAGCAAAACAACTCGCCGAATCGCTCATTCCGCAACCCAATAAATACGAAAACAATATCTCCATATTCCGCGCAAAACGTGTTCAATTGCTGGAATGGCTGAGCGAATAATATTTATGAGAAAAAATGTATAATAATTAATGTATAAGTTATGACAAACAAAAGAAGTTTTATTATTTTAGTTGCGCTGTCGATGTTGATTCTGTAGTCAGTGAACAAATTGCCCGAATGGTCGCCATGAAAGCGGCAACCGAAACGCCGACAAAATGATCGGACTGTTGACCACTTCATACAACCGCGCAAGACAATCACAAATTACAAATGAAATTCTCGAAGTGATAAGCGGTGCCGACGCTTTGGCAAATTAAAAAAATGCACAATAAATAATGGAGAACCTAAAATGGAAAAAATATTATCGGAAGTGAGTATTCCCATCCATTCCGAAAAGATAAAAATCGTTGAAGAAAACGGTAATATTATATTATCGTCGGTAAAAGAAAAACCAAATCTCAATGAGTTAGTTGGAATGTTTAGCGATGGTAAATTATCGGCGGAGAAATTTATAGAACAAAAAAAATTTGAAAAGAATTACCCGGAAAAATTTTTTGAATTATTTGGCGCCATTAAAGATGATACATTTATTGAACCTGATGAAATAGCCCCAATGTGTAATAGACCGCAGGAGCAATTATAATGTATTTTTTAGATACGAATATTTGTATTTATTTTTTACGCGGATTATATCAATCAATAGAAAAACATTTTAAATCAATACCCAATGATGAAATAAAAATCCCTATCATTGTAAAAGCAGAATTAATATATGGAGTTGAAAAAAGTGAATTAAAAGAAAAAAAACAGAAAGATTTATAACAAATTTATAGAATCATTTGAAATTGTAAATCTCAATAATGAATCATTAAATCAATATGCTAAAATACGTTTAAATCTTGAAAAGAGCGGCGTTATTATTGGTTCAAATG
>JAIROD010000575.1 GCA_031257725.1 Planctomycetaceae bacterium
GGTAGTCTTTTACAAAAACTCCTCTGTTCGCTTGCTATTGCCGGTACAACCCTCTACGGCGCCGCTTCTCTCAACGCCCAATTAACCTACACTTCCAACCAAAATGGAAATTGGACAAACTCTACTATCTGGAGTAGCGAGATAGGAGACTACCCTTCCGGTCAGAAAGCAGATTACCCCGGTCAACTTTATGCGAATGACGATGCTACAATCAGCCATGAAGTTAATTTAAGTACCAGCATTCCCAAAAAGTTAGAAGACCTACCTGTTCTCTCAAACGGTACGCTCAATATCTCTGAAAATGGAAGTGTCAATCTTTTTTGGGTTCCGAATAAGGGAACGATCAATATCTCCGGCAATGGAAGTATCTATTCTGATTATGTTGAGAATTATAGGAATATCAATCTTTCCGGCAATGCGTCTTTGACCACCACTTGGTTTGAAAACGGACTCACGTATACTGAATATTATATTGAAAACGGATATGAAGCAACAATTGATATTACCGATAGTGCTAAACTACTAATAACACCACCCCAAGAGCAAACTTACATGGATTATATTCCAAATTATGGTACCATTACTATTCATGATACTCAGAATAGTAAAATTGCTGCCATTCAAAACTATGGCACATTGACAATCGAAAATGCAGTACTTGACGTTGCTGGGAGTATAGGAACTAGTACTGGTGATGAAGCTCTCAACACTTCGATTGTTACCAATATCACAAATTCGACAGTGAACACGGGGAAAGGTATTGGTGATCAGATTGATGGTGAGTTGTATGCTGATTCTGGAGCAACCCTAAATATCACGAATTCGACAATTAACCTCGGTGGTACTGAAGGCGGTATTACTGCTTGGAAAGTAGGATCGAAAGTCAACATTAAAAATTCGACAGTTAGCGGTGATGCAAAGAATGTTTGGCTTTCTGCAAGTGATGGTGGAACAGTAACGTTGGATAATTCCAGTTTTACGGGTAATGATGAGGACGCTGGTATTTACAACGGTGGTACTCTTGAATTGAGAAACGGCAGTACCATAAACGGCAATTTGTTTGTCATTAATGATGTTTATGATCTTGGTGAAAGTACACTTGAAAATAAACTGATTGTTAGCGGAGCCGGAAATGTAATCAGCGGCAATCTTAAGAAGATGAATTATTATTGGGGGAAGGAGGCTGTATCAGAGGCTGAGTTTCCTACCTTCGTTATTGAAGGAACAGACAAGAATACGGATTTCCTGAAAATAACAGGCGACATCAGCACCTCTATCTACGCCTACAGCAGTGACAGTCCCGATTTGAGTAGTCCCTCTGACACATTCAATCTCGCTGCAAAAAACTTGACCGTTGATTTGTCAGCGAATATCCTTGAAACGCTTGCTGATTCGGGAAAAGTATTGACAATTGGTCAAGGTACGAGTTTTACCGATGTTGTTCTTGCCGGTCAAGGTTCGGAACACGTCAAGTTTGTTTTGAATGAAGGTTCCGGTATTCGTTCCGATTCCGGTAACACTTTCAAAGCCGATACGGTTCAAACAAATAATGCGTACATTTATGTTGGTGTTGATCAAAACGGCGACGTTGGTAAAATTCAAGCAAACTCCATTGATTTAGAAGGTACAACCACTGTTATCCTGTTAAACACTGATAATACGGCAACAACAGGTGTTACCGTAAAAACCGATGAAATTTTCGACGCATCCCGTGTTACAGTTGGTAATGAGACTTACAATCCCGACACGGCGGAGAAAGAAAAAGTTTCCGGTAAAAATGAAATTGAGGTTACAACTTCAGAGTCAAACTCGTCAAAAATTGTTATCACGTCGGCAACCAATACCAAAGACGGTGAGACGGTTAATGAATTTGATCTTGACGTTAATAGTAGCGGAGAAATTGTAGCAGATACCCACGCAGTTGACACTCCGCCTACACCAAACGACAACGATAACAGTAGCGGTAGCGATAACGCTAAACCGGTTAGCGGAACAAGTAATCTCGCAACCCTTAAAACGGTTCTCACTTCGCCGGAATTACACGGAAGTCAATTGCAACAGCAAATCGGAGCGTATGCCGGTTCCGATTCCGCCAAAATTGACGACGTATTAGCGCAACTTGATCCGGCAATTGCTTCTGTTGCGATAACTCAAACGATTGATGCGGTGAGCCGTTTTATTCATGCCGGTAGTAACCGTACCTTTAAGCAGTTGGATTCCGTTTCCCGCAGCCGCAGTTATTTTGCAGACAACAACCGCACAAACGGAACCGTACTGGGACAAGTCAGTGATTCTTGCGATCCTTGTTCTCCTTGCGGAGGTAATTTTTCGCGGCAGTTATGGTTTGAAGGTCTTGGCGGCTGGCAAAATCAATCGACAACCGGAGTGGACGGTTACACAAGCGATGTCGGCGGGTTTGCTCTTGGTCTTGACCGAAACTTCGACCGTAACACTATTCTCGGTGTTGCGTTTGGCGGTGAATTTAGTTCCGCAAAATCGAAAAATGGTTTTAACACCGCCAAAGCCGATACGTTATTGGTTGAATTTTACGGTGGACGGCGATTGGCAAACTGGTTTGTGAATTTCTCCGGCGGTTATGCCGGCAGTGACTGGAAAACAAACCGCACCGCTCCGCTCATCAACGGTTGGGCAAAAAGTGAACACAACGCCGAAACCTACTTCGGTAATATTGAACTGGCTTATCGTATCGGTAATAAAAATCGGTATCTAACGCCGTTTATCGCTTACGATTTCGTTCAATACCGCGAAGATGCCTATTCCGAAACAGGCAACGGAATTGAAATGAAGTTTGCCAAACGTACAACCGATGCCTATTTGCAAACATTGGGATTCCGTGCCGGACGCACAATTTACCGCAACGGAATTGTCTTAACGCCGGAATTGACCGCCGGTTGGCTGCACGATTATGGGGCGGGATATGTCCACACTGCCGGATCGTTTGCCGCAGGCGGACCGCAATTCGTCTTGCGGGGTGTTACGCGTAACACCAATCGCGCGGTACTCGGATTGTCGCTCAACGCGGAATTGTCAAAACAAACAAGTTTGACTTTCCGTTACGACGGTGAATTCGCCGGACATTACAACGCCCAATACCTGACCGGAGGAATCAATATCTCGTTCTAAAACACCCCAACAAATGAAAATAAGCAAGCAACCAACCTCCTCTGTTAAACCCTCTCTTTCTTCACAAGGAAGCGAGGGTTTTTTGTTTTCATAAAGGACATTAGAGATAATAAGGACTTTTGGGGGTAACTGTCTATTGGTAATATTTCAATGAAATTTTCGTTAAAAGGTAATCTTTCATCATTCAGAATTTATCAAAAGTTAATGGTGCGGGTTTGCCCCATGTTGCCCCCAAACACGGGGTAAACTCCGTCGTTAACAACCAAACGAAATCTCCACTGAAATATTACAAAATTTGAATTATTAGGAGATGCCCTTTTGTTTTATTTTTAATTTTTATATGGAAAAAATTCACGTTTGTATTGCATTTAACGAATGTTACGCTCCTCATGCCTCTGCATTGATTGTTTCGATTATGGAGAACAAAAATGAAGACGATCAACTTGTTTTCCATATCCTTGCCGATCGGCTTTCAATATTGACACAAAAACAAGTTACATCGCTTTACCAATGTTCGGATTGTGAATTTTGCATCATTGAGATGAGTGATGAATTATTCAAACATCTTCCTGCCTGGTATGGGGCGCACACTGCCTATTTACGATTACTTATTGGAAGTGTTTTGCCGCAAAATTTGTCCAAAATACTTTATCTGGATAGTGATATGATTGTAACGAGGAGTCTGGCGCAACTTTATAATACAGATATTACCGATAAGTATGCTGCTGTTGTTGCCGAAGGGATGGGCGGAACGCTTTACTCTTCTTCTTTTCATATTCGCGGTACATTTTTCAATGCGGGAATGATCCTTTTCAATCTGGCTCAATGCCGTAGTGAAAACCTCGAAGCCGTCATGTTGTCTCGATGTTCCCAATTCCATGAACAGATAAAATTTGCGGATCAAGATGTGCTCAACAGTGTATTTCATGGAAATGTTGTTTTTATGCCGCTTAATTGGAATACTATTTTATTTACGCCGAAAATGTTCAAACGATATTTTAATATGTTAAAAAAATACGGAGCAGAATATTGTTATACAAAAGAAGAGATTGATTCGTCTGTTCAACAACCTTTTATCATTCATTTTGCAAGCAAAAAAAAACCATGGATGTTTGGTTGTCGTCATCCGTTTCGGAATTTGTATTGGAAATATCTTAAAAGAACTCCATTCTATTCGGCAGTTCGTATCCGGTATTATTGGCATATTGCGACAAAAATAATTTCTATCATCAATCCGAAAACATATCTCAATCGAATCAAAAACCACTATAAAAGATTAAAAAGAGAGAAAACAGATAAATTATCGAACAGTTAGTTTTGTAACTGAACTTTTGCAAGCTGGTTCGGTTGTTATAGGGAGTCGCCGAATGCGGAACATGAGATAATTAGTAGATGTCGGAAGTTTGCCCCGCCTACTGCGCATTGGTTCAATAATAGAATATTATATATAATGACATACCGATTGGCATCGAGTACTACTCAACTGGTGTGACATTTACGCGAAACGTCGCCCACCTTGTGTTTGCCGGTCTGTGACTTCCCAAATTCCGAAATAATCATAAAATTTCAAGAAAGGATAACTATGCGGTACCAATCAATTAAATTCAAATCGGCTTTTACGATTCTTGAACTTCTTGTTGTTATTGCTATTGTTGGCATATTGATTGCAGTGCTTTTGCCACAAGTTTCAAAATCAAGAGGAGAATATGATCGTTGTAGAATGTGCATTTACAAAATGAAACAAATTGGTATTGCATTACGGAAATATCATGATGTTTACAACGTGTTTCCGCCAACTTCAACCGTTGATGCCGAAGGAAAACAATTACATAGTTGGCGAACACTTATTTTGCCGTATTTGGAAGTTACAGAAGACAGCCCTAAAATTGAAGGTATTCAATTAGACAAATCATGGGATCACGAACTTAACAAACCTTTTCATGATTCAATGCCGAACGAATTTCTATGTCCGAGTCATTGGCACAATTGGCACGAGAAGCCGCCGACAACGATTTATAAAATGATCAGCGGCGATAAAACTGCTGCGGGAGTTTCACTTTCGTCAATGAAACGTAAACCGAGTGAGGTTATTTTGCTGATTGAAGTGGGACCGCCTGTACCTTGGATGAGTCCGACCAATTTGTCAATCGAAGAGTTGAAAGAGGCAATCTATCCGACCGGACTGGAAAAAACTGATCCCAAAGAAGGTTACAAAACATTGGAAGAACGGAATCCTCAAAAGAAACCGATTATTGGTTACGCCCATCCGACAGAGTTTCACGTTCTTTTTGCCGATGGTACCGTTAAAACCTATAAGAATTGGAAATTACCAATTTCTGAACTCGAAAAAAGGTGCCGGATTGAATAATGAACAGCAAGCCTTAAAAAATTCATTTTTAATCGCAGAATTATTGGTCTCAATTTGTCTCGTAACTGTCTATTTTAACATTTTGTATCTATTCACTCGATTGGAGGTTTTACATTTTGCGATTGATTTATTATAAGCAACAACCCCTTTAGGGGGTCAACGTGAATAACCGCCGCCAATTAGTAGATACTGAACCGGCGGTTATTCACAGTAAACGCCTAGCGGCGTTGCCCCGATAGCAGACGTTACTAGACCAACAATCCACTGAATAGTTAAAAAAAATTCCACTGAAATATTACAAAAAATTAAAACAAAATAGACAGTTACGACGAAAAGCGGAAATTGGTAAATATCTCAGTGGGATTTTCACAAGGTAGGTAGCCGTAGGTGAACGCCGTGGTTGAAAACCTTTCGCCGAAGGGTTTTCAACCACGACTGAATAGTTACCTTCACAATACTGAATGGTTCGCTTTTTTCACTTCGTAATTTTCAAACGCACCGCTTTACCGACATCAAGCGGTTGCGTTTTTTCTCCTTTGCCCACTTCGATAGAAAACGGAGTAGTATCGACGGAACCGTATTTTAATTCCACAAGATTGTAAGAAGTTAAGTCTTCCGAATCGAGTGCACGCATCCAATTTTCATAAGCGGTCAAATCTACTGCCGGATCAGGAATCGGTTGACCTTCATACTTACTCGGTTCCGTGAAATGTTTGGTAACAATAATACTGTAAGTTCCTGCCGGAACACCTTTGTATTTGCCTTGTGTGTAAATTTCGGCTTTGCCGGACGCATCGCAGAGTCCAGTCCCGCCCCACTTGGATTGAGAGTCCTTGCGGATCAGTTCCACGACTGCTTTATCCAACGGCTTACCGTCTTGAATTACTGTAAAAGTAAGCGGATACAATCGGGGCATATCGGGCGGTAACTTTTCACTGCAACCAATAAACACCAAAGGAATTGACATCACAAAAGATAAAAAAATACGTTTCATAAAAATTTATTGTTGTTAAAAATGGTTAAAATTTGAAATTACAAATATTTTTCATTGGGGCAGATTCAATCCGCCCCAACAGATTTACCGCTTTCGGAATGAAAAACCGCTATTACGGTAACGTTACATTTTCGCCGCCGGAACAAGTACCTAACGCTCCCCAAACACCATAAATACTTGGTAGTGATAACATTGCCGATGTTTGAGCGACTTTCAAATCGCCGCAATCAATCGTATCGCTGATAAAGCGTGTGCTGCCGTCCATATAACCGGCATTCACTCCGCCGGGATGATTACTTGTTGCCGTGATGTATCCCCATTGAACATCGCTGCCCAAACTCGGCTGACACGAGGGACCATTTGGCGGTATAACGGTATTGAAACCGCTATAGATAAATGTTCCATCGGCAACGCGAAACCCTTTCGCAACAGTTCCGAATGGAGCTGTTAAAATATCGCTACGATATGTCGTTCGACTTCCCGGTTCGGCAACCTTGACGAAGGTGCAATTCGGATCAGCCGCAGCGTTCGCATTCAAGTCGGGAACAAAAATTGTATTGGCTTTCAACGCCAAATCAAAATTCGCAGCCGCTCCAACATTACCTTCGCTCACAGCAATCGTATTGCTTGTTCCATCGGAAATATCAGCAAAGTTACGCCGTAATCCATACCAGAAAACTCCGCGTACACGCGAAAATTTTGAGGTGATTCCCGATGCGGTGACATCGTTACCGCCTGTGTTTTGGTAAACATAATCGCCCCAGCATGTCCGATAACTGTTATGAGCTTGCTGGTTTGTTGGGGGCTTCGTGTTTTCGCTGGATGGACATACAAGCGAAGCAATTGTCCCGGAAATGAACTTATGGTTATCAAATGGATGTAAAGCGGCAATGACCGTACCATCGGACAAAGTCCCGGTATTGGCTGCGGCTGCAATAGCGCTGCAACCTTGCTCATAACGGGCTTGTTGTTCGATGAATGGAAACAGAAACCATGTGGTTGACCAACGATCTCTGACGGTGCCGCCCCAACCACTTACTCTTCCTCCCGATATAAAACGGTCAGTGCTGGCTGGCAGATAGCTGTGTGTATCGTGATGGTTGTGCAAAGCCAATGCCCACTGTTTTACGTGGTTATTGCATTGCATCCGCCGTGCCGCTTCGCGGGCTTCCTGATTGCCGATAATTTGCTATGATTCACGGCGTAGAAAAAAAACCTTCCATGTAAAAATATTAGTAAAATATTTGTACGCAAATAATAAAAGTCCGCATGGCTCCTTACCGTTTTAGGTTTTTTTCTACGGGAGTTGTGTTGGACTTTTTTTATG
>JAIROD010000624.1 GCA_031257725.1 Planctomycetaceae bacterium
GAGATAAAGGAGTTCATCAAGAATCAAAAACGAGAGGAAGAAGATGAGCAATTAAATAAATTACTGGATTCGGCTGCGCAAGAGTTTAACATTCCTTATTTTTCTAACTATATTTTTTGGTATAATGATACTAATGAAGAAATTAATGATACTAATGAAGATATTGCAGATATTATTTTAGCGATTCCGCAGGAAAAAACACCAGCGGAACAAGTCGCTGAATGTTTTAAGTCGGCAAATCTCTTCTTAAAAGACGATCAAGATAATGAAAGTGTGTTGCGAAATTTAGAGGTCAACGGTTTCAGGTTTTCACTTAAACCTCAATCACTCACTAATGGTAATTATGCGATGATGTCCTACCCTGATGGTTTTTCTTCGGGATTCGTGGAAGTGGAACCGGATAAAATGGAAACAATAAAACAATATGAGAGTATTGAAGGTGCTTTTGCTCAAACGGAAGAATCACTCAAACTTCTGACTACTAATACCCCGTTAACTTTATTAGGATTATCCTTTCCTTATGCTGAAATGGATTTTCGTTCGCGACTGTATAAACTTATTATCTCCAGACGTTGCCTTAACGATTGGAAACAAATGAGTTTTAGTCAATGGGCTCATAGAATATGGTGGCACCCGAACTATGTAAAACATATTACTAATTTTCAAGGAACTGATGAAGAATTTATCCCGTTATTAACAAAAGTTTTAGAACGTATCGACATCATATTGATCGAAATAAGCCCCTCTGAACACACTTTTCCACAAGCAATCCCAATATTACCTTTAACATAAATATAGCGTGCGCCGCGTTTTGTCCAATATCTGTTCTATGGAGCATCAAGTATCCCCGTGAAGTAAAATATTGACATTTTTATTTATCGTCTAGGTTCTAGGCGCACGATGAACCTGTTCGCTTTTGACCACTTGAGGTCATCGCCATTTTTGCCTGTACCATTATCGATAAGAGTACGAAAGATGAACGGTTCCGGGACGGTCAATAATGGGTTCATTCAAAACTGTTATTTAAAACATTTGAAGTCGCCTAAAATTACCGGTACGATAATAGGATTGGGGGACAATTTTTTAGAAGTGCAACCAGAAATGAAGTAAATTGTCGTTGCTATAATATTCAAAAAACGATAAAATTGTTCAGAAATTGTCGTTACTTTCAATCTTATTCAAGCCAATTTTCTGTCCAAGAAAACCAGTCCACCTCACTCCCTCTGAATGTTGGGGATTGAATTGGCGGTTACGCGATATAACCTTGTTCTTCCATAAGTCCGCAGAAGTTTTCATACAGGTCTGAATATTGAGGGACACGTTCAGAGTTGGGAAAAAACATGGCTTCGGTACCGAGCATTGCTTCGGCGGTATCTTCGAGGGACAGAAAAATTCCTCCCATTGCCGCCATCATCGCCGCCCCGAATGCCGCACCGCCACGCCCAACCATTCGGCGGTTCACCCGCCCCGTAACATCCGCACGACATTGCATCCAAGAATCACTCGAACACCATTCCCCCGCTGAATAAATATCTCCCTGATTCTCTTTAATTTCGGCAAGTTTGTTTAGTTTTTGATAACAATATCGTTCAAACATTGCCGTACCTTGTAAACAAGATGCAAATTGAACGGTTTGATTATCTGTTGCTGGCGAGATGAACCCTTCGGCACTACCGGAAACAAACGGAAATGTTTCGCCTTTTCGGACATTGGGATACGCAAGATAAGTTGTCGGCAGTAATGTTTGTGCGGATATTTCGAGTTCCTGAAAAGTTTTTTCGGAAAACCAATTATTAATCCATTCGGCACCGGTTTTACTTTCTACGGAGAAAAACCAAGCGTGATTCAGCAATTTGAAAATTTGAATTTGCCCCATTGTATCGTGAATCATTTTGGGTGAAATACCGCTGATGGTCATTCCATTGTGTAGAACCGTATTAAAATCGCCGAGTTTACGGGCGCCGGATGCGAGAAATTGGGCGGTAGCCGAGGTGGTTCCCATGATAACGGTTATACCAACCGGCAAACCGGTAGAAGACGAAGCGTTTTGTGAAACGGTTCCGACTTTTTCACCGAGTGGAACCAATCGGGGCAGGCGTTCCCGAACCCCAAGATGCATATCATAATCAAGCCAGTCAGGCCAACATTCGTCGATCATATCACAACCGGTTTTCATCGCCAACGAATATTCCGTAACATCCGGTATTCCTTTGAGTTTACCGATAATATAATCAGCTTGATGAATGAAGTAGGCATTTTCATAGAGTTCCGGTTGATTTTCTTTAATCCACGCGATTTTGGCAAGCGGCGATGTTGCCTGAAAGTGGAATCCCATTTTGGAACAATGTTCCTGACCGTGATAGTTCAGACTTTTGACATAATCAATTCCGCGTGAATCTTCGGCTAAGATTGCGGGAAATAGGGGATTCCCTTTGCGGTCAACGGTCAAAACGGCACCGGGATCACTACAAACTGCAATTGCTTTTAATTGAGTTGGTCCGGCAACTTTGGCACGAAGTTGGTTAACCATTTGCCCCAGAGCCTGACGTGTTGCGTCCCACCAGATTTCAGGATTTAATTCTAGTTGTCCTTTGGCGATATTGGGGGAGTTGGTTGCGGTGTAAGGAGACTTCGTTTCGACGAGAATAGTTCCTTGTTCTGTTACGGCAGAAACACGAGCACTGTCGGCAGCAAGGTGAACTCCAATAAACACCGCATCGTGAGTAGGTATTTGGCTCATAATTAACAAAAAGAGGAGTATATGAAATGAAATAGGCACAAAATTTACAACCCTTATAGTTTAACGATTTCTCCGTCTATGCCAAGATGTAAACTGCAACAAATTGCTTCTAAATATATTGAGAAATATTGAGAACTTCTAAAATCCCTTTTATTATCCGCTGATCTTCACCGATGAACACAGATTGTTTTTAAATGTTCTCAAAATCGGAGTCCATCGACGGATCACAATGTTGTTGGGTATGGATTCGGAAAATGGAAATAACTATTCAGTAAAATACGTTATTAACCGTAAGCTAAAGCATAGAGTTAACGATATGTCACCCCATGCGGAACGGAACTGAATCGTTATCTATTGACATTATATCCATTACGGCAGGAAACGGATACGGCAGAAAACGGAACAAGACTTTTGGGGTATGGGGCATCGGGCGATAAAACATTAATAACCGATTCAACGCCGTCTTCAGAGCCGCAACCGGAAGGTTGCAAAAACATTCCGGCTTCAGAACGATAAACAGAGAAGCCAACTAACACCGTTAAGCGTTTACGAAGAATAACCGCCGCTAAGTGAGTAGATACCAATCCGTAACTGTCTATTTTGTTTACAATAGAGTATCTATTCACACGATTGGAGGTTTTACATTTTGCGATTGATTCATTCCAACGAACAACCCCTTTAGGGGTTCAACGTGAATAACCGCCGGTTCGGTATTTACTAAAACTGGCGGCGGTTATTCACATAAAACGCCTACGGCGTTAAATCAAACAAATGCGTAACATGAGCTGATAATACACTCTACTGAATAGATACAATTTTTATCCATGTTAACAACCACACTCTGAACGCTAGGATATTTTTTCACTTGTTACTGTTACCATTTTTTAGCAGCAGCAAAGCAACACACAATAATTGAACAATCAGTGAAAGAAACCAAAAGAAACCAAGCCCCAATGCCAACCAATCAAGAATTGTTGCGGAAACCGGATCACCAAACACAACAAAAAAACGACCAAACGTAAAAAGGAACACCATGCCAATCGGCAATAAAAAAATCGGTACAAACAACCATTGAATTGTTCGACGGCTTGCAAGGACTTCAATAGGATGCGGAAACTCGTTCATGTATCGTTCTATTTTTTTCCGTTTTTGTGTGAAGTAACGTGTTTTTCGTGAAATGATATTTTCCCCGTGTTTGGGGGGTCAGTCGAACAACGCGGGGCAAGCCCACGCCGGTAACATTCGATAAATTCTGAATGAGGAGAGATTCCCTATTGTTTCTTTTTCTTTTTTTCCTTTGCCGATGATTTTTGTTTTTCGCGGCGGACGGGTAAATTTTTGAGTTTTGCGGTTGGTTTGTCTGTTTTAAGACGTTTTACCATTCGGAAATCAATCTGTCGCGTGTCAGGATCGGCACGGACAATTTCAACCAACAACCGATCGCCAATACGGAGTGTATTACCGTTGCGTTGACCGATCAGGATTTTGGCGTTTCGTTCAAAACGGTAGAAATCGTCGTTGAGTGCTTCGATTCGGATCAGTCCTTCCGCCGGAATCTCAAGACCCATCACAAAAACGCCATACATTTCCACTGTTGTAATCACCGCTTCAATTCGTTCACCGATATGTTTACTCACATAGTCGATCAATTTGAGTTTAACCAATTCCCGTTCTGCTTCTTCAGCACGTTGTTCACGGTCACTGCAATGTTCGCCGAGCAAGACCAATTCCCGTAATTCCGGCTTGGGCGATTTTCCGTCCAGAATGTCATCAAGCAGGCGATGTACCGCCAAATCAGGATAACGCCGAATCGGCGACGTAAAATGACAATAACATTGCGACGCCAACGCATAATGTCCTTCCGGTTCCGGCGAATAAACCGCTTTCTGCATTGACCGCAGCAACGAAAAATTCACCGCGTATTCTTGCGGCGTTCCGCGAACGGAATCAATTAACCGTTGAAATATAAATCGGTCCTGATAAAGTTCATCAGCGTCAAGGTCGGCGATTTCCAGTGACCGGATAAAATCGGTAAAATTCCGTAATTTGCGGATGGAGGGTCCTGAATGAATCCGGCGAAGGAACGGAATGTTTTTTGAAGCGATAAATTGGGCAACCGCTTCATTGGCGGCAAGCATACATTCCTCAATCACCCGATTGGAATCATGATACGGATAAAGGTGCGCCCCGATCACCGCGCCGTCGTCGTCAAGATCAATCTTAGTTTCGGGAATATCCATTTCGAGAGAACCGCGTTCAAACCGTTTTTTCCGCAACACGTTCATTATTTCGTACAAATTCATCAACAGTTCACGGATTTCCGGTTGCCATTTTCGCTGGAATTTTTCCGGATTGTCGAAAAATTCCTGCACTTCGGTATAATTGAAACGTTGTTTACTTTTGATTGCCGAACGGTAAATTTCCGTGTGCGTCAGAACGCCAACCGGCGTGTATTCCATGAAAACCGATTTGGTAAAACGAATTTTATTCGGCTGCAATGACGCTAACGCATTCGACAAAACTTCCGGCAACATCGGAATAACACGATCAGGAAGATAAACGCTGGTCGCACGGTTGACCGCTTCCTTGTCGATGGGCGAATTTTTCGCAACAAAATGAGTTACGTCGGCGATGTGAACGCCGAGCCGCCAGTTACCGTTGCTAAGTTTTTCCAATGAAACGGCATCGTCGAAATCTTTTGCGTCGGCGGGATCAATCGTAATAATAATTTCATCCGTTAAATCAAGCCGGTTCATTGATTTAAGTTTTTTCGCAATAAATTCTTTTTCCGCAGCGGATTCATCGGGAAAATGTTTAAAGAATTTTTCCACTTCATTTCGTGCGGCATTTAATGCGGAATCGTTGAAATGATCCGGCAAATCGAACTGCCGGAGAATCAACAGCGTGTCCAAACCGGGAATGCCGTGCGCACCAAGAACTTCAACAATCACCGCTTCACCGTCATTGTGCGGTGTTGGAAACTTAATCATTTCGACAACAATTTTATCACCGGTTCGTGCGGAACCGGCGGTTGCATCGCCGATGGGAACCATTCGTTTGAACACGGAACCGTCAATCTGAACATAACCCCAACCATATTCAATATTGTACGTTCCAACAAAACGATTCGATGCCCGTTCCAAAATTTCAACGACCCGACCACACGGACTACGTTCTTCATTGGAACGAGCATTGCCGTTTTTATTTTTTTTATTTCGTTTTTTCGTGGAACGCCCATAATCATCTTTGGGACGGCGTTTCATTATTTCAATAACAACCGTATCACCGGAAGCCGCATCGCGTGTCCAATGAGGCGGAATGAAAATATCATTGACCGGTGCATCATCGCCAATTGCAGTGCGAGGGCGAACAAATCCAATGCCTGACGGACGGCGTTGAAATCGTCCCGTAACCAAATTCGCCGAACTTTTGCCGGCGGGTAATTTTTTTGTATTCGTTATAGACATCTTTTTTTTCGATTTTTTGTTTGTTCCATGCGGTTTTCGTTGTGTTCCCGCCTGCCATGCTTGTGTTGCGGTATTATCGTGATGGAGTATAAATCTAACGATAAAATGGAATAATGTCAATCGGGAGCGTTTATCGTTTTGCGGCAATGTTCTCCACACTCCCGTTAAGGGTTGCCGGTCAATCCGCCGCCCTGAAAGGGCAATACATACCAGCCCGCCGCATCGCGGCGGGGAACGGGCAAACACCATCAACGCCCTGAAAGGGCAGCAGATTATTGAGTGTTCAACATGGATCGTTCGGGGAATGAGGGAGGTGCGGGGCGTAATCCGTTTGCAACATGATTAACCCTCCACGAATCTATTTGCCCTTACAGGGCGTTGATTTTTTGGGAAATCGAACCCGCCGCGATGCGGCGGGCTGGTATGTATTGCCCTTTCAGGGCGAAGGATTGACCGGTAACCCTAACGGGAGAGTGGAGAACATCACCCTAAAACGGCAAACGCTCCCCGCCGACTTGAGCTCCAATGTTCCTAATGTCCCTACACAGAAATTTAGGGACAATAAGGATTAATGAAACTATGGATAAAAATTTTTTGTTGACAAATGATTGGCGGTTTGTTAATTTAATTAGGCGGTTGTTGTTTACGGCAATTGGTAAAGGTTGACTTGGGAGGAGATAAATCAGGATGGCTT
>JAIROD010000653.1 GCA_031257725.1 Planctomycetaceae bacterium
AAGCATACGGTTAATAAAGTGTCATCCCTGCGGGATTAGACAATAGAATCATTCAAACCAAATGCAATTGGTACAGGAATGATGAGAAAACGGATTGATTATAAAATAGACAGTTACAAGTCGAACTCGGTAAATTCCGAATGAGGAGAGATTCCCAATATTCCCCTATCCATAATTTCCCCTAACCCCTTTTAAACAATAACAACAATAACAACAATGAAACATGTAATACTATTAACCGGATTGTTTTTTGTTTTTGCAACAACAATGACAATGGTTGTCTTTTCATCGGAACCGCCGAAGCCGTTTTCGGGCGGATCGGGAAAATTTACGAAACTGGTTTGGTCTGACGAATTTGACGGTAATGGTTTGCCAAACCCTGAAAAATGGGGCTATGAAACAGGTTATGTCCGTAACAAGGAACAACAATATTATACCAATGCCCGTTTGGACAATGCGGAAGTGAAAGACGGACTGTTGGTGATTACCGCGAAAAAAGATGATTTTCAGAACGGAAATAAAACGTATCCCGTTACTTCGGCAAGTGTGATTTCAAAAGGCAAAGGTTTTTGGAATCGGGGACGAATTGAAGTGCGGGCTAAAGTACCGTCTTCATTGGGAACATGGCCCGCAATCTGGATGTTGCCGAATGACTTCAAGCAAGGATGGCCGCTTGGCGGTGAAATCGACATTATGGAACACGTCGGTTTTGCCCCGAAAGAGGTTCATTTCAATATTCACGTCAGAAAGAATCATCCAAGACCGGAAGACAAGGAAATGGTTGCGAAATTAAAAAAAGTTCAGTTTGGTGCGACAGTTCCTATCGGCGATGTTAATGTTTTTCACGTTTATGCGATTGAGATGTTCGATGACCGGATTGATTTTTACTTTGACCATCAGAAGGTTCATACTTATGAAAATCTTGGCGAAGGTGAAATGGCGTGGAACTTTGACAAGCCGTTTTATCTTATTTTGAATTTAGCTTTTGGCGGTAGTTGGGGCGGAGCCAAAGGAATTGACGAATCATCGTTACCGCAACAATTTCAGATTGATTACGTCCGCGTTTGGCAATGAACGCCGAAAAGTAACCGTAATAATTAATAATAACAGTCTATTGAGAACCTCCCCTTATTTATTTGTAATCACGGAATTAAAAATTAAAATAGACCGTTACACACTAGGGGCTAAGGGGACCAATAATTGGATCAATATTGTATTTTTTGAACGAACCCTCATTTTTTAACTTTTAATACTTAAATTTCCGATGAGTTCACAATTTCCTGAAACAGAAAAAACGAATGTTCCTTGGTATCAACTTTTAACTCGTTATCACTGGTTTGTATTTATTGTCTGTTGTCTTGGCTGGGGATTTGACACGTTTGACCAGCAGATATTCAATATTGTACGTAATCCGGCGTTGGCGGAACTGATGGATTTGGACGCGACGAATGCCAAAGTGGTGGCGATGGGCGGTTATGCGACCTCGTTAATGCTGATTGGTTGGGCGGTTGGCGGAATTTTGTTTGGAATTATGGGTGATAAATTTGGGCGTGCCAGAGTGATGGTGATGACGATTTTGGTTTACGCTGCATTCACCGGTTTGGGCGGCATGGCAACGAGTTGGTGGGATTTTCTTCTTTATCGTTTTCTGACCGGTATGGGAGTGGGCGGTCAGTTTGCCGCCGGAGTAACATTGCTCGCCGAAACAATGCCGGATCGAGCAAGAGCAAAATCACTCGGAATGTTACAAATTGTCGCGGCGTTTTGTAATTTCAGTGCCGCAATTC
Source organism: Planctomycetaceae bacterium (assembly GCA_031257725.1). Classification (GTDB taxonomy): domain Bacteria; phylum Planctomycetota; class Planctomycetia; order Pirellulales; family Thermoguttaceae; genus WRKP01. Next base: position 1,788 of record JAIROD010000653.1, read on the forward strand.
TCACCATGTTCCTGACTTTTTTGAATCAACATTTCAGTATTTTCGGCGGTTTTCCGGTATGGCGGGTCATGTTTTTTATCGGCTTCCTTCCTGCATTGCTGGCGGTGGTGATTATGCGGCGGTTGGAAGAACCGGAAAAATGGAAACAAGCCGTTGCGTCCGGCGGAGTGAAAAAAGCCGGATCAATCCGCGATCTGTTCGGCAATCCGCGTTGGCGTTACAATATTATTATCGGAATGCTTCTTGCAACCTGCGGCGTGATTGGACTTTGGGGAATCGGCTTTTTCAGCGTCGATCTGACACGTACCGCATTTCGTAACATCAAAAATCAGGAAGTTCGGGTTGCGGGAAATGTTGAAAAAATCGACTTTGAATTTATCCGAATGCTTGCCGATTCACCAAATGAATTGTTGCCGATTGCTTTGGACAAGAAGATTATGTTACAAAGTTTTGTCGATGTTCAGCCGAAAACAAATGATCCGGGCGCTATTTTTCAGGCGATTCTTGAAAACCAACAATCGCTTGATCAGTTGAGTAACAAAGAAATTCTTGAAAAAATTCTTACAACATTGGATCGGGAATCACCGGACGGCAAACGGAAAATTCAAACAGCGGAAGAACGTGAACGCCGTAACAAAATTCTTTCAACCGCTCCGGCTAAAAAAGATACGAAAACGTTTACTGTTTTGGCGGATCAAATTTCGAAACGTTCTAAAGAGATCAGCAGTTATGTTGAAGTTTGGGGCAGTATTACATCGCTTTTGTTCAATCTTGGAGCGATATTTGGAACGCTTGCTATTACGATTGTTGCGGAACGTTTTGGGCGGCGGCCGGCATTTACTTTATTTTTTGCGGCATCGTTGGTGATGACGTGTGTTGTTTTCCTGCTGATGGACACGCCAACGGAAGTCCTTTGGATGACGCCGTTGCTTGGATTTTGTGCCTTGTCCTTATTCGGCGGTTACGCAATTTATTTTCCCGAATTGTTTCCAACTCATTTACGAAGCACCGCCGTGTCGTTTTGTTACAATATAGGACGTTTTATTGCGGCAACAGGACCGATGGGATTGGGATTGCTTACGAGTTACGTTTTCTACGACGCACCGGAACCGATTCGTTATGCCGGAGCGGCAATGTCCATCACCTTTATTTTCGGAATCATTATTACATGGCTCGGTCCCGAAACAAAAGGTCAACCATTGCCCGAATAAAACAAAAATTCCATCCTGCTGGAGACGGCATGTTGGTAGCAAACGGTAACGGTATCGCAAAATTATTCGCCTTTGTTACCGGCAGAGTTCACCTCGCGTTTGTACCAAAACGGACTAAAACCCACAAACCGAATTTTAAAGTAAGAGGAGTCCAGTCAAAAAGGATATGTTTTGAATGTTCCGATTTGTTGTCATTTTTCCGTATCCGCCGGTTGAACTTCAAATAGTAACAATTTTTCTTCAGGTTTATTGTCTCTTTGTAAATAAAGCGAAAAAGGGATCGGCAAAAATGGTTCTTTTTCAAATTTATCGATATGATCTATTTGGGTTTTGAGTTTTGTGAGTACACTTTTTTTCTCGTCAAATTTATTTCTGTACGATTGCCATTCCTGTAGTTTTTTCCAAATTTCGTTTCGCTTCATTTCGTTTTGTTTTTCTTGCGGTGTTTTCTGGAATCGATCATCAGTATCAGAAATTATTTTTTCAATATCACCTCTTTTGTTAGTCCATTTTTTTATTGCTTCTTCTGCTTCTTTCATTTTTTGTTGCGTTTCTTTCATTTTGTCTTCAAGATCATTTCGATCAATTTTCAATTCAATTTTTATTTGTAAATTATCCCTATTCTCGGCGGCGTTGACAAGCGATAACGTTCCGCGATAAGGTTTTTTGTCCTCATTTTTCCAATCAGGAAACGTTATTTTAAGCGGTTTGGCTAATACATTATCAGGTAAATCACCGGAAAAATTGCTGATTTTATATTTTTGGGAATTTGATTCGGACGATTTTAATTCTCCATTTTTGATTTCCAGAATGGCTTTATCTTGAAAATTTAACCAAAATGTTCCTTCGCTTTTTGAATAATTTTTTTCTTTCCAGAGTTTAAAAGGTTGTCCCAATCGAGGAACGCCGTTATCTGTTTGTTTATATCGGACAGGTTCGAATAAAAGAAACTTTTTAGCGTTTTCTCCTAATTTAATCTCGATATAAGATAACAATAATCGATTGAATTGTTCTAACGGCAAACCGGTTACGGCATTGCCAATATTATCTTGAATCCATTCAAAATATAATCCCTGCTCTTTTGATAACATCAATTTAGCAATGTCTTTTTTGGGTTTTTTCGTAATATCCCCGCTCACATTTTTATTCGTTTCAACAAAAGAAAATACATAAAATGTCTTTTCTGTTTTGGATTCGGTTATTGTTTGTTCCGCAATCAGTTGGTATTGCGGAGAACCGCTAAATGAAATGTTCAAGTCAACAAAGGAATAATATTGAACGGAAATTAAATCACGATATTTCCAAAGATTCACCGAACCGTCTAAAAATGTACTTTTTTCCGCTCCCGGCGGTAAAGGTAATAATTGAGGTTTCCAATTATTTGCCAAACCGTCAATAATCTCTTTTTGTTCTTTTTTCGCTTCTGTTTCTTTACGTTCTTGTTCCGCTTTTTCAGCGGCATTTTTCGCTTCTATTTCTTTGCGTTCCTGTTCCGCTTTTTCGGCAGCCGTTTTTTTCTCGGCTTCTATGCGTTCTCGTTCCATTTTTTCGGCAACGGCTTTTTCCTCTGCTTCTTTACGTTCTTGTTCCGCTTTTTCGGCAGCCGCTTTTTCTTCGGCTTCTTCACGTTCTTGTTCCGCTTTTTCTTTATGTTCCCGTTGCATTTTTTCTTCGGCTTTTTTCGCAGTCATCTTCTTATCATGAATGATAAGCGTGTAATAATATATTCCTAAACCTGTAACAGCAATGATTAACAAAATGAGCGACAACAAACCAATTATTTTGAAAAGACTTTTTTTCTTTTGTTTACGATATATCGCTTTTTGAATCGGTACTATGACCGATTCCGGAGTCAATTCAATAATCTCCTCCTCTGCGGTAATTCCGTACAGATTATCTTGATTTTGAGATTGCGGTTGTTGTTCGGCGGCGGGTAATTGTTGCGGTATTGTAGCCGGCGGCGGCAATATTTGTTGAGATATTGTACCGGTTCGCGCAATCTCAACATATTTACCAACCGGAAGAGTCGCCGGACGTAAACGAAGATCAAGAACAAAGGTGTTCGGAGTGAGCCGTGCAAACGCTTCTTCATCGCTTCCCGCTAAAATACATTTAATCTGTACCTTATTCGCTCCCGGCGGTTCCTGCGACTTCATAAAAAACGTACTAAAAGTCAACTTCCAACGGATATTCGGCGGCAACAGCGCAAACGATTCCGCAAGAAGCGGCAGGAGATTCATACCGGATTCAAAAATCAAACTAACCGGATTGCCGTTCTCTGCCCGTTCCGCCAAAACACCGCCCCAACCCGCATCACCAAGAACTTGTTCCCACATGATACATTTTTGTGCGGAAACCTCCGGATTCGGAAGTTTCCGGTCACGCGGTAATTCCTGCGGTTTTTCATTCCATTGTGTACGAAAAAAATTTGATAACGATAATATTGCCGCCGGACCGCATAAAAGACAGGGCAAATCCAATTCTTCAATTATCCAATGATGAGCAATCCGGTTGGTACGACCGGAATAATCGTTACCACAATCAGCAACACGGGAGATGATATGCCGATTGGTTCCGCCTGTTCGTCGGACAACATGCAAAAATGCAACAGGATTCCGGCTATCGCCCGCCGCAAATTGATGTGTGTAACCGCTCAACATACTGACTTCCCGCGACACATTAGGCGCCATACCGGAAGTCTGCGCCACAACCCCAAAACCGGAATTGCCGTCAAGACATTTAGGCGACGAAGTAGAAATTTGTTCTTGAATCATCAGATAATAAATAATTTATAAATTATAACAAAAATTGAAGTTATTATATTTGGACCTCTTTAATCGTTCAATTTTTTTCAACAAATCAGTTAATGGCGTGGGTTAGCCCGCAATTGTTACGGCGGAGTTTATCTCGCGATTGCACAACGACGAGGTAAATCCTATCGTTAATGACCAAACAAAAAATCCACTGAAAAATTACCATTACAAAAACTAACATTCCGCTGAATCATTATTATTTTTTGTTATTCCTTTTTTCAGTACGGGAACACAATATTTTCCCGCTAATGTTTGGGCGTGGAAAAATGGGACTTCCACCCAAATCGGTTTAATATTGGCGGGACGAAACATTAACGGACGTTTTCCATCTTTATCCGGTTGCCCAACCTCCGGCGAAGTTCCTGTCGCACTCACCGCAATATAAGTTACTTTTTCAACATTCGCTTCCGCCGTCCCGACAAGATCAGGAATCAAGTTGAGTAATAATGTCCGCAAAATCTGCGAATATTCTTCAACACGCTTAATATTATACACGTGAATCGGGCTATTTTGAACCGGAGTCCAAGGTTTTTTATATTGATACGGAAAATTCGCCAACTGGAACCATGCGTCTAATTTTGTTAAAACAATAATCAATGGAACGTTAATTTTTTCATTCGCCGACAGATGAGCGTGAGCCTTGATACGCGTGATTATTTCCGTCAACACCGTACTTTGATTCACTTCGCTTTTCCGTACATCACCGCCCAACGACGAATTCATTTGCGGATCGTTGACCGGTTGTTTACACATATTTTTAAAACGCAAATCCTGTGTCGGATCAAAAAGGAATAAAATTGCGTCTGAAGTTGCTAAGTGCCGTGTTACCGGTTGAGTAACATGATCGGCTCCCGGAAGGAAACTCTCACCGGCATTATCGTACATACACACCGTTTGCGCAATACGTTCCGCTTGCTTAGGAAACGGATAATTCGGTAACGGCGAAATGGTAAAAGAAAACGGTTGCGCTAATGAAGTTAAATGTCCGTCAATAAGCGTGTTGTTATAAATATCGCCCTGAATATCCGTCTTTTCAATAACAACCGGTTGATTCGGATGATGACCGCCCATAAACTGTTTGGTTTCGTATTCCCGAATCCGTTTATTCATTGTCGGATCGGCGTCAGTAAAATTCATACAAAAATCCAACGTCATTGTTTTACGAAGTTGCCAAACCATCGACGCAAAAAAGTACGATTTTCCCGAAGCCGGCGCGCCGGCAATAGAAATGAAAAAACCGGGCATGTTCAATAACGGACGCGGAATCTGGAGATGACAGTTCGGACACGCCAATTTGTAACACTTAACCCCGTGCGAATCCAACGCCGCTCCGTCAAGATTAAACCGATACGGCAAAAATCGTAACTGCTCTATATCTCCCAGTTTCGAATCGCCAAGTAAATCGGGGGATTCACTGATGAACAAAATTTGATCGGTCGGAAATTCGTACCAACAATGCGGACATGAAATCTGCGGTTTGATTTTCATCCGGCGATGTTCTGAATTGGGTGTTGCCATGAATTTAGCGGAGTGTTAGTAGTGAATAGTAAAATAGTGAATATACTTTCGGCTGTCACAATATTTATGTCTTTTTAACATATCAGCGTGTGGTGTTCCTTTTCAATTGAAAGTAATCAATCGTCTATTGCTTCATGTGCTTGACACATTGCATTGACCATGCGGTTTGAATGGTTGGTAACAGAATAGCGGCTAACATTCCGATAATCGCAATCACTACAAGAAGTTCGACCAACATAAAGCCAAACGGTTAAGAGTGGATAGAAGAGAAAAAAGATTGGAAAACAATGTTCCGTGTGAGAAAATTTTTCGTTTATTTTTATCCTTTTGTTCCATCGTTCCCTCCCCCCGCCTTCATTTATCCCTTTTAATAACCGGCATTTCATCGGATTGGTCAAAGAGTTTTTCGATGTGTTTCTTACGAAGTTTTGCATTGTCATGATCATTATTTTTTGTAAGGTTTTATCAAAATTACCGTGAAACATTTACCACAATACAAACGGTAAAAAACGTATCGCAATTGAATCAATTCCAAAATTTATACGATGAAAAACAAGATGTCAGAGGGAATCTTTGAATTTTTAAAGATTTCGTCGTACAGAGTTTTGACCATTGTGCCAGCCATGCGTTCACCCTCCTTTCCGGGGATTGTTTTTCTAAAATTCCACAAATCCGGTCATAACAACTCAATAAACTCTTCAATCGTTTTACAATCCAACAATTGCTCGGCAAGTGATTCCAACACAACCGGATCTTGTTTGGCGTATAACTTCTCTTTAACGTCAACACGAACTTCACCAAAACGTTTGTTCAACTGTCTCAATAATATATTTGCCCCTTCTTTTGCCCTTCCTTTCTCGATTCCTTTCCTGATTCCTTTCTTGATTCCTTTCAATTCTCCGTTAAAAACACCTTTTTCAAAGATTTCGTCATACAGAGTTTTGACCATTGTGCCAGCCATGCGTTCACCCTCCTTTCCGGGTATTGTTT
>JAIROD010000655.1 GCA_031257725.1 Planctomycetaceae bacterium
AACAAAACGAATTGAGAAAATGAGGCTATCGCCCTTTCAGGGCTTTCGTTTTCGAGGAATCAGAACGTAGGGCGATGCCCTACGCTAATGCGGATTGCCCTTTCAGGGCGATAAAAAAATTCCACTGATATATTATGATTTTCTTAATCATGCTCTTCATTCAATCATTAAAATCATCGTTCAGACCATTACCCGCCGCGTTGCGGCGGGCTGGCATGTGTTGCCCTTTCAGGGCGAAAGAATGACCATTACCATTAACCGTCACCCACAAACGGAAAACGCTCCCATTGAAAACGACACGGAATAAATACAGGGAACCTCTAATAATGCATAATTTACCGCAAGTTAACGGCGTGGGCTTGCCCCGCGTTGTTCAACTTAACACTAAAACACGGGGTAAACCCCGTCGTTAACAAATGGGTAGAAAATAAAAAATTGAATTATTAGAGATGCCCTACAATTATTTTTTAGAGATTCCCTTTTGAGTATCTTCGAACAAAGTCTTCATTTGATGTTGAGTTCCGTGTTGTGTTTCTTCAAATGTGGGTGTTGGGCGAAAATCGGGATGGTTTTTGTATTTGAGATTTTTCCGTCCGAAATACGTCCCATAATATTGTCCGTTGGAATCCACCCAAGTCGTTAAACGTACCCAATCTTCTATCGGCATTCTCACCTCGTAATGACCCTTGTCCAGAAGTTGAATAAGAGAACCGGCGTGAGAACCCAACGAATAAGGCGGTAAATAATGATTATTTCCCGCTTTGGGGTGATTTTCACCAATCACCGGAAATGAATTGCGCTTCATCAATGTTTCATACGAAACGTTAAATAAAGTGGTCAACGTCCCTTCAAGATTAATGTTCCCCTCTTTCTTTTCGCTGTTGTGACACTGCACACAATGCCGATCCCAAACCGGTTGCACATCTTCAAAATACGAAATCGGACGGCTTCCCGATTTTTCACCGGGTTGCGGTCCCGGCTCGCTGTAGGAACGCCGTAACGCTAACGGAGTTGATCTTCTCTCGGCGGGCGTGGTACTCGCCTGTTCGTGACAACCGACGCATGACCGCACTTCACCGGGCCGGTAGTTGACAAATGTCCGTTCACGTTGGACTTCACGGTAATTTTCGTCCAACGCCTGTAAAAAAATGTTTTTGTCGGCAGGCACCACAAAATTCGCCGAACCGTCTTTTTCCACCGGAACAATACCGTGTTGAACTCTTAAACCGAGTGCGGCATTGTATGAAATCACCGAATGTTGCTGGTCAAATTCGTCGCCGTCCCAATACCGCCGTGCCGACCAAGGACGCGGAACATGCTCGTTAATTCGGAGATATTTGACCGAACCCCGCCGCACACCGTCCATTCCGGCGTAAACATCGGTTACAATTAATTGCGCAAGATTTTGCGAGGCAAGACTGCTGTCACGCAACGCAACCGGTAACGGCGGAACAACGGTTGCCCGTACCGGAATCGGACACCACGCCGACCATTCATGATCACGGAAAAGCAAATCGCGTTTTCCATTGTCGTTGATCAGATAAATTCCGTACGCATTGACCGTGTTCCATTTTTTATCGGGATTGTAGGACACGAGAAAATGGTGTTCGTCAAGCGGGAATGGATCCATAAACAACGGTCCCGCATTGGTATTTCCGCTTCCGTCGCGTGATTTATCTTTTTGAATCGAAACATTCCGCACAGCGGGCGGTTCATAAAGCCGTGTGAACGGTTGACCGTTGACCGGTTTCGTCCAACCCCATTGAAATTGTTGATCGATTTCCGGCGTAACATATTTCACGCCGTCAACAGTCCGGCGATTAAAACGTGTATCGACAAGGAGAACCGTTCCCACTCCGACCGGCATGTGCGGTGCGCCGATACAAACGAATTGGGTCGGTTGTCCGGGAATCTGACGTGCAGTGTTGAAAACCGACGGGAAAACAATATCAATACCATAAATTTCAGAAGATGCCGTGCCGTCAGGATTGAACGCCCAAAGACCTTTATTGGTTACAGAACCATTGTCCACATATTCCCACCGCGTGTACAAAATTCGTCCGTCTTCCATCACCGTCGGACAAGATTCTGATACGGAATTGTCGGAAAGTTTTTCCAGCGTTCCGTTTTGGTCGGCACGGTAAATCACCGACGCGGTAAGAACATCCGGTCCATCGCATAAAATTCCGTGTTCGCAACGAGTTGAGGCAAACACAAATCCGCCGTCAGGAAGATACGCCGGATGAAAATCGTCAGTGTGATGAAAATACGTCTTGGCTCCGATTCCATTGTATTTTTCCCATTGACGGCTAACGATATTATTTTTGTCCATACGGTATTTTGCAATCCGCTGCTCTTCGTCTTCCGGCGGAAAGGTCAACTGCCGTAAACCGGTTCCGTCAAGATTGACTTCCCAAATGCGATAACCTTCGCCAAGTTGACGTTTGTAATCGAAAATCGCCTTCTTGCCGTCATACGAAAGATTACAACGTCCGATAATTCCCTCTTTGAGTGTCGGTGCGATACTCTGAATAGAACCGTCTTGAAGCGACAACAAACACAATTCACTGTAAAAAAGGCGTGAACCGTCAATAAAATCAGTGTAATAATGCGACGACTGAAATGTTGCCCGTTTAATGAATAAAATTTGAGTTACGCCGGGCAAGAGTTGTTGTAATTTTTGGCGGGTTGATTGGGAAATCTTTTCATATTGTTCCTTTTCTTGTTGCGCTGCCAACTGTTTCCGCTTATTCATTTCTGCAAGAAACGGATTATTTTCCGCGTTTGGAAATTCGGAGTCGGTGGTGATCCGAAAGCCGGCAAAATGCGGCAGACATTGCTCAAACGACAGTGTGAACGTGTAATCTCCTGCTGTAAAATCGAAACTTTCCGGCAATTTTGCCCATTTCAGATTGGCGGCAAAAAATCCGCCGGTTGCTTCGCCGAACACTGATTTTAATTCTTTTTTCTCACCATTCGGCAGAGTCAACCGAAAAGTACACGGACGTTTCTCTCCCGACGCATACAACGCCTGAACATAATATTTTCCTGCATTTTTGACGTTGAAATTCCATGTAACCAAACCTCTGGTTCCATGAAAAACGCCGAGATTATCCCATTGTGATTCCTGCGCAACATAATTGCCGGAATGAGATTTAGTGTTTGCCGCCGGAATAAGAATCGTATTCTCTGCGCCGGAAACGGATGTTGTTAATACGGCAACAACAATCAATAATTGACAAATTTTAAACATAAATTTCTCCTTTGAATTACTATTTTACCCCACGATAATTAACGGCGGAGTTCACCCTGCAATAGTTAACGGTCAAACAAAAATCCCGCTGAAATATTACATTTTTTTTAACACGAAACACACAAAAGGACATGAAAAAATAATAAAAAATTCGCGGATAAAATAAATTATTGAGGTTCCTTTCTGTAAAATTACTTTTGGGAATCTCTCATCATTCAGCATTTACCGAACGTTAACGGCGTGGGCTTGCCCCGCGTTGTTCGACTTAACCCTAAAACATGGAATAAATGACAAGCGTTAGTCATTATAGCAAAACCGGTTGTTATCACAACAACAGACGGGGAGTGTTTGTTGTTGTGGGGGGAGGACGATTAGGGTTATCAAGTGTGTTTCATGGCGGCAGTCTTCAGAGCTGTCTTCAAAGCAATTTTCAGAGCCGCAACCGGAAGGTTGCGAAAAAAACACCGTTGACAGTTTTCACTCATAACGGCGATAGCCGACTCAACTGTGGTGGGAGCGTCCCCGCTCCCGAAAACCTGTGTGCGGACAGAAAACGGAAATAAGATTAGGATGGCGGCTCAACTTTTTCGGCAGCGAGGACGCTGCCGCCACTCCTGTTGAATCAAACAAAACAACCAATTTCTATCCGTTGACAGCATATCCACTATGGAAATACGCCTGTATTTTACTGAAATACGCCCGTATTTTTAAACACTTTACCTTTAATATTAAAAGCGATGTCAACACAACAAAGCACATTATGTGGGTGAGTATTTCCTGATAATACATTCTACTGAATAGATACAAATGAATTATTGAGGTTCCCTAAAAATAAAAGTAAAAGTGTTCAATAACCGATTCCCGGTGGATTAGGATTGAGAAAATCACGGGGACCGCGAGTGGTGTAGGTTGGCATTGGAACCGGTGGTGCGGTGGTCATATAAGCCGGTGCCGGCGGTGCAAGCAGCAACGCTCGAATTCTTGGAAAACGCGGTTGGAAACCAAGATCATACTGTTCACGTGGAATATAAAGCGGTTGTACTCCCCAATAAGGCCGATCAGCCGGTCTAAACGTTTGGCGTAAAAACTGACCGAATTCCAAGCCCGGATGTGGGCAAGGAGCATAACCGTGAACCGGACAAATACCGTTGGTTTTTCCCGGACAAACCTGCATCGCACCATAACCAAATTGATTATGCAATTGTTGATTTTTCAGGCAATCGTTTTGGCAATCTTTTCCGTGAACCGGACAAATTTTCAGACAAGAACCATTGCATTTACGACAGGTTCCGTCTTTACAAAGTCCGTCAACACAAGGTCCGTCATGGCAAGCAATATGGTTACGGCAATTGGGGCATGGTTTATTGGGATCATGATTACCGACACAGGGTGTGTGAGCAATATGTTGTCCAATTCCTGTTCCTGTGGGGAGTTTGCTCGAAACTCTTGAATCCGTAACGCAAGAGAGCGATTGTTGTTCGGCTTCGATTTTTGCGTCACGTTTCTCGTTGTTTTTTTGAGTCTCTGCTCCGCGTACCTCAATCAATGCCGTTAAAATGTACACCGCAAAGACAAACGTCAATGTCAACCGGATGATTTTCATTATTATATTCCTCACTTGAGAAAACAAACGAGTGCTTTAGAAACAATCACTCTATACCTTCATCAATCGGCTTATGGAATACTCTAAGTTTATTTTTTTCTCAATTCTTTAGTAATTGTACTTTCCAAAAAATTTAGTATCTATTCAGTGGTTTGGTTGTATTTCCGAATATTCCCGTCCCGTTAGGGACGACATCTTGGTAGAAAACGGTATAACAAAATGATCCGCGTCCCGTAGGGACGCAATATTGGTGAA
>JAIROD010000656.1 GCA_031257725.1 Planctomycetaceae bacterium
AACAAAACGAATTGAGAAAATGAGGCTATCGCCCTTTCAGGGCTTTCGTTTTCGAGGAATCAGAACGTAGGGCGATGCCCTACGCTAATGCGGATTGCCCTTTCAGGGCGATAAAAAAAATTCCACTGATATATTACATAAATAATAGTTAACGACGGGATTTACCCCGTGTTTTGGGGTTAAGTCGAACAACGCGGGGCAAGCCCACGCCGTTAACTTGCGGTAAATTATGAATTATTAGAGATTACCCAATAATGATTTTGACCGATGATTTCGACCAATGTCATTGTCGGAATTGTTGATATTTTCAGATATTCGCGTATCTCTTACCTTTTTTCCACTTTTCCACTCAAAGAAATTTTATGACTGCTTATCAACATTGTATTAACCCAAACTGTAATAAAACGTTTGGAATTGAGGAAATTCATCACGCTTGTCCGGTATGCGGTGAACTTTTGGATGTGGAATATCGCTGGGAACATTTGCAACCGCCCAAAAGTTTGAAATCTTTTGAAACCTATTGGTCGGAACGCTCCAATCCGTATCGGTTGAGCGGCGTTTGGCGATTTCACGATTTGTTGCCGTTCCTGCCGATTGACCGTTGTGTAACCATCGGTGAAGGTCAAACGCTTCTCCAACAAGCCGGAAATGTTGCACCGTTTACCGGTTTGCAACATGACCGGCTGTTTCTGCAATACGAAGGTCTCAACCCGTCCGGAAGTTTTAAGGATAACGGAATGTCCGCCGCATTTTCACATGGAGCAGTTGTCGGCGCAAAACGGGCAGCATGCGCTTCAACAGGGAATACAAGCGCATCACTGGCAATTTATTCGGCTTACACCAATCTCATGCAATCAGTCATTTTCATCGGTTCCGGAAAAATCGCTTACGGTAAACTTTCTCAAGCATTGGATTACGGTGCTAAAACAATTCAGATTCAAGGCGATTTCGATGACGCCATGGCACGTGTGCAGGAAGTTTCAAAAAAACTCGGAATCTATCTGGTCAACAGTATTAATCCGTTTCGGCTTGAAGGGCAAAAAACAATTATGTTTCGCGTGTTGGAAGCTCTGCGATGGGAACCGCCGGACTGGATTGTTGTTCCCGGCGGGAATCTCGGCAACTCAAGCAGTTTCGGAAAAGCGTTCATCGAGTTACACAAACTCGGTCTCATTAAAAAAATTCCACGTCTTGCCGTGATCAACGCCGCTGGCGCCAATACGTTATTTCGGCTTTACGAACAGGAAGGATTACGGTGGAACGGCGGGAATTACGATAAAGTTCACGCAAAAAAATTCTTCGACCAAATGACAGACGAAGGACGTAAAGCCTCCACAATCGCCAGTGCCATCGAAATCAATCGTCCGGTCAATTTGTCAAAATGTCTGCGGGCGTTGGATTTTTGCAACGGAGTTGTGCGGGAAGTTACGGAGCAGGAAATTCTCGATGCCAAAGCTCAAGTCGGTGCTGGCGGTTTGGGGTGTGAACCCGCCAGTGCCGCCGGTGTTGCCGGAACAAAAAAACTTGTCGCCGAAGGTGTTATTGAAAAATCGGAACGAGTTGTTTGTATTTTGACCGGACATCAACTCAAAGACCCCAACGCAACTGTTGCCTATCACGGAACAGACAAAACCTTTTTCGAAAATGTTCTCGGCAAACGCGGCGTTAAAACAGCGGTTTTCGCCAATCACCCCATTTCCGTACCCAATGATCTCAACGCCATCGTTCAAGCACTTCAGTAAATAAATAATTTCACAAAACGATTCACCGATAATTCAATTCGTTACCGTTATTTTTTAACAATTTTAACCTTTTTTTATTACATTATAATCAATATGTTTTCAGGTATTGTCGAATCATTAGGGATGGTGTCGGATATTATTATGGAGCCGCCGGGTTGCCGTTTGGTCATTGAGGAACCGAAAATTGCCGCATCAATAAATATTGCGGACAGTATTTCAGTCAATGGTTGTTGTCTGACTGTTATTGACAAAACGGATCGGACATTTACGTTTCAGGCAGGACCGGAAACATTAACACGAACCAATCTTGGTTTGCTTGTTCAAGGTAGTCCCGTGAATCTCGAACGCGCCCTGCAACTCAGTGATCGGCTTGGCGGTCATTTTGTGTCCGGTCATATCGACGGTCAGGCGGAACTTGTTCAAATCGATGATCACGGCGATTGGCAGGATTATTATTTTTCCATCCCCAAAGAGTTAGCGGTTCAAATGGTGTCGAAAGGTTCGGCGGCAGTTGACGGTGTTTCATTGACGTTGGTACGTTGCGACCGTGATCTATTTAGTGTTGCGCTGATTCCGTTCACTCTCAAAGTTACGACGCTTGGCAGAAAGAAAATCGGCGACAAAGTCAATATCGAAACTGATATTCTGGCAAAATATGTTCATCGCTTTCTGGAAGCGAAAGAATGGTAAATCATGGTTTGAAACAAAAATTATTGGTTATTTAATTGATTATTTAATTGATTATTTATATTCCAAGTCCCGCAAAAACGACATTATGAATAACCGTAGATTGCGCTGCGATTCACCTACGGTGAGGCATATTCCCCCCTTCCCCACTTCTATCCCCTAGCGGGGTTAAGATTGAAAAACAATAATTCCGCTGATATATTACATCCTTTATATTACCTCTTTTTTAGTTTTGATTTTTCTATGAATCGTCTTGAACTTGCGAAAAAGATTGCCCGAGAAGCCGGCGAATTGACGTTGCGATATTTTTACGATCCCGAACATGTTACTGTGGAACGGAAAACGGATGAGTCGCCGGTTACGATTGCCGATCGGGAAGCCGAAAAACTGTTGCGAAAACAAATTGAGGAACATTTTCCTGATGACGCAATTCTTGGCGAGGAATTTCCGAATCGTGAAGGAACCAGCGGTTACCGGTGGATTCTTGATCCGATTGACGGTACCAAATCATTCATTCACGGCGTACCGATTTACAGTACACTGATCGGGCTTGAACAAAACGGAATGAGTCTTGGCGGAGTTATTTCGGTGCCGGCTCTTTCGGAATTGGTTTGGGCCGGTCGCGGGCTGGGCGCATGGCATGAAGCCGCACGTTTCAATAAACCGGTTCCGGCAAAAGTTTCCGATTGCCGGAAATTAGACGAGGCTCTTTTTTTGACCAGTGAAGTATTAACGTTCGATAAAACCGACCGTTGGGACAGTTACAAACGGTTGGAGCGAAGAGTTCGGTTGACCCGAACATGGGGTGATGCTTACGGTTATTTTCTTGTTGCAACCGGCAGGGCGGAAATGATGGTTGATCCGATGCTTTCGGATTGGGATGCCGGTCCATTGCTTGTTATTCTCGAAGAGGCTGGAGGACGATTCACCGACTGGAAAGGAAACGCAACTATTTTCGGCAAAGAAGGTGTTGGAACCAATGGCTTTTTGCACGATAGTGTCCTTCAAATTCTTACGAATCAATAGAATAGACCGGTTTTTAGAAACGCAGGAGTCTCGCCTGCATGGAACCGGAAAACTCCGTATTAAAAGGGAGTGTTTTACGTTTGTGGGCAATGGTCAATGAGGACGGTTGTTCTTTCACCCTGAAAGGGCAACACAAGCCAGCCCGCCGCAACGCGGCGGATAATGGTCTGAACGATGATTTTTAATGATTGAATGAAGACTATGATTAAGAAAATTAAGAAAATTAAGAAAATCATCGTCAATCACAAAATCAAATAAATCGTAATATATCAGTGGAATTTTTCGGAGATTGAAGTTTATTTGTAATTATTCAGTCGAGGGAGGTAGGCAACCTTTCGCCGAAAGGTTGCGCCGGTTGGTTTGTTGTTGTGTTGTATG
>JAIROD010000737.1 GCA_031257725.1 Planctomycetaceae bacterium
TACCACCCCTGCCCCTCCGAAGGAGGGGAATAATTCCCCTCCTTCGGAGGGGCAAGGGGTGGTTCTTCGGAGGAAACAACTGAATAGTTAAAAAAAAATATTCCACTGATATATTACCATTAAATCATTTTATAACAATTGGCGAATAGCGAAACAAGATGTTCATGACAAAAATAAATTCCAATCAAAAGACTAATAAACAACAGAACAATCCCCAAATAGAACAGCAACCGGAATCGTTGTTCCTTTCTGATTTTTGAGACGATTTTTTCTGCATTGGCGGATTGTGCTGCCGCCAAGATTTTTTTGAATGAAGCGTTTTTTTCCGCGATCATCTCTCGAACAGACAATTGATTTTCCGCTGCCGGAGTTGTTGATACGGTGTTTGGTGAAGAGATTGATGAATTGTCGGGCGGTGTGTTGGTCAAAGGGGTTGTTGTTGGCGGTGTTGCTAAGGAGTAGATTGAGTCAAGCAATTCTGAAGGAACCATGATTGATTGGGCGTTCTGAACTGTTGTCATTTGAGTTGGCGGAATGTAAGGCGGCGGGAAGTCCGCCGGAATTGAACCTGATAATCCGTCCAGGAATTGCATACAAGACGGAAATCGAACCGAAGGATCACGATGAAGCGCACGCTGCAACGACGCATTCACACCATCCCGATAATTGGGTAATCTAGGCGGTGCTGTTGTCAGAATTTTTGAGCGTAATTCATCGGCGTTGTCTGCGTTGAATAAAACTTTATTGGCGAGCAATTCCGCGACAATCATTGCCAAAGAATATTGATCGGACCGTGAGTCGGCTTTTCGATTCTGAAGTTGCTCAGGGGCGAGATAGCGAATCGTTTCCAACTCATCGGGAAAATTCAACTCTTCCCGAATAATACCGGCTAACTCAAATCCTTGAATTTGAATCCCCTCGGTTGGACTGACCACAATCATGCGGTGTGACAAACTTCGGTGTGCTGAATTTTGTGCTTTGGCTTCATCCAGTGCGGCGGCAACCGGTTGCAAAACGTCAAAAATTAAACGAAAGGGAAATCGTCCTTCCGCCTGAATCCATTGGGCGGCATACTCATTGAGTGAGGGACCTTCGACAAAGCGTGAAACGAGAAACGCTCCGTTTTCCGATTGTTCCGCCAAACGGTCAAATGGAACAATATGCGGATGTTTCCATTGTTGTACCGCAACAAAATGCTGTTGTAACCGTTTCATGGATGCATCCGAGATTCTGAACGGTTCCGGAATGAACCGAAGTAGAACAAGCCGTCCGACCTTGACCTCCAGCGCACGCCATACCTCGCCGGTCTGTTGCTGAGAGACAAGACGTTGTAATAAAAATTCACCCGAAATAAGTTGACCCGGCTGCATAAATTCTCAAAAAAATTACATTTTTATCACACTGTTTCAAGTTTAGACCGGATTGAAGATATTTTGTCCTGATTGTCTCGAATATTTCATCGGTTCTTACTTTTTATCATAAATTCAAAGGAACATATTTTCGAATTGTAGTGAAATTTTCATTTTTTGCAATAAGTTCAATAGACCTTTTCGCTAACCGCAGGATCGCACGCGTCCCGCGTGCATGAGTTATCGCAAAGGTCTCATTTCCCACTAACTCTGGGGATGCACACGGGACGAGTGCGTTCTTTTCCTAAATAAACCTTGTCGTATCTTTTCATCATGTTTATGGTTAGCGAAAAGGTCTAATGAATTAAGTCAATATAACTATTCCGTCGTTGGTCATGGCGTACATTTTTGCTGATGTTTTCATCTTTTTTGGGGGGCGTTATTAATCAAAGGGAATGATAAAAAAATCCCATTCCGTCAGGCTTGGCGTGGAATTAATTAATTTTGGCATGGAATTAATCAATTTTGGCATGGAATTAATTAATTTTGCCGTGAAAATGTTTATTTTTACCGTGAAAATGTTTATTTCTATCGTGAAAATGTTTATTTTTATCGTGAAAATGTTTATTTCTATCGTGAAAATGTTTATTTTTATCGTGAAAATGTTTATTTCTATCGTGAAAATGTTTATTTTTATCGCGAAAATGTTTATTTCTATCGTGAAAATGTTTATTTTTATCGTGAAAATGTTTATTTCTACCGTGAAAATGTTTATTTCTACCGTGAAAATGTTTATTTTTATCGTGAAAATGTTTATTTTTATCGTGAAAATGTTTATTTTTACCGTGAAAATGTTTATTTTTACCGTAAAATTTGTTCATTCTGGCATAGAATTTGTATATTTGCGGGCGTTTGGCGGTTTGGGGCGGTTGCCCTCAAGCAGAGTTGCCTCAATAGGTATTAGGTTAAGCATTCATTTTCTCAATTTATACCCCAATTTATACCACAACGGAGTATTCCGAATGGAATCGGCGGTTTTAACTGCCGGAGCAAGATATTTTGGGCAACTATTACCGGCAGTTAGAACCGTCGGCGACATTGGCGAACCCCTTCGGGGCAAGACGATTTTCCCAATCAACATTCTTAACGTAATATGTAATTATTCCGTTGCGGTGAATGTTCCTTTTTCTGTTCCGTAGGGACAACTTATTGGGAATCTCTAATAATTCGGAATTGACCGAACGTTAACGGCGTGAGCTTGCCCCGTGTTGTTAGGCTTAACCCCAAAACACGGGGTAAACCCCGTCGTTAACTAAATTGACTGAACGTTAACGGCGTAGGCTTGCCCCGCGTTGTTCGGCTTAACCCCAAAACACGGAGTAAACCCCGTCGTTAACTAAATTGACCGAACGTTAACGGCGTGAGCTTGCCCCGTGTTGTTAGGTAATATATCAGTGGAATTTTTCGGAGATTGAAGTTTATTTGTAACTATTCAGCCGCGGTGAATGTTCGTTTTTCTGTCCCGATAGGGACAACATATTGGTAGAAAGCGATTACGATTAAAAATGGTAACTATTCAGTCGCGGTGAATGTTCATTTTTCTGTCCCGTAGGGTAGGGTGTATAAAATAGCCCTTCAAACATCTTGCCAAAATAGTTAAACAATATCTTCGTAATCTATTTTTAAATCAGTAGTTATAAGAACTTCGACACTCAAAAAAAGAGGTAAAAAATGAAAAAGAAATATTTAGTAGGAAAATGGGACAAATGTACATATACTATTCGCGGTCAATCACTTGCCCCTTTCGTCCTATTTCAGTGTCCCTTTTCCGATGATGTCATTATTCAGTGAAATGGTGAAAACGTATTACCATTGCCCCCAACCTTATTTCTAACCTGATTTTCCTAACAAAACAACCTTAGTAGTGCTAAGTGTCCTAATTCCGCTTGAATAACAGCCCCCCCCCCTTTTTTTCCTTTTTAGCTCATTTTAACGACCAAACCACCTCAGTAGCCCGAATTGCCTCCCACACCCAACCTCAGTCATAACTTAAGTGTCACTATTCAGGCGTGGTAGGCACCCGACCGCCGGGCGGTTTTCAACAATACGGTGTACTCGCCGCCTTGTCCCTG
>JAIROD010000753.1 GCA_031257725.1 Planctomycetaceae bacterium
CCCCCCCGCCCGCCCCCCCCCCCCCCCCCGCCCCCCCCCCCGCCCAAACAGCTAGGCTAAAGACCCTAACCATTGATGCATGGGATTTTACCAACGGTAGCGGTAAAGCTCTCTGGGCAACGACAACGAAGATCAATGATTCGTTTACTCTTTCGGCAGACAAACTTGACACGGATACACTCACTTTCGCAAGTAGTGGTGCTAGTCTTGATGGTGTAGCGTTAACCGTAAATATAACTTACACGGATTTCGCCAATTCTGTTGTCAATCTGACCGGTTTAGCCCGTTTTAAGTCAGATGCCACCATCCGTTCAACAAATTTCCGCTCGGCTGGTTTAATTGCCGAAGAAGACCTTACGTTGGCAAGTGGTGCAAGTGTTATTAGTACAGGAACTAATAATATTACGGTAGCGGGACTGTTTAAAATTTTCGGTGGTGCATCACCACTGGGAACTCACATTTCCGGTAATATTATTAGTCAAGGTGAATTACTGTTCCTTAACGATTCCAGTGGTTCTGGTGTTACTATTACTGGAGGAATTGTTAGTAACGAATTAATATTGGGAAACGGAGTAGATGTTACAGTACGTGATGATGCGGTTACTGCCGACAAATATTTTGAAGCCGGTTCCGGCAGCTCTTTAACCGCCGGAAATATTAACCTTACGAATAATGGGATAATTTACGGCGATGAACTTTCAGCTCTAACTACCATTACCGGTGATATTAGCGTCGGTAATGAGTTACAATTCCGTGTTGGAACCAGTCCCGAAGAGGAGTACGTTCTAATTGACGGAAATATTGTCGATGCCAATAGTGACGGCAATGTCGCTGATATCATCTTAAAGGAAGGCGTTCAAGTCGGAATTTTTGGTAATATTGGTGATGTTACTATTTCAGGGCTACCTAATTCTCCTAAGAATCTGGTATTACAAGATAATGCCCTCATTGATGCCCAAAATATTTTTACTAATCGTTTGGTTTTGAGCGAGAATGCTAGACTCTATGGCGCACAATTGGTAGTAGGCGATTCTTACGAGGATGAAGATTCTTCCACTGTTTGGCTGGCTGGACGAGCCGCTTTTGCGAATGATACGCTTATTAAAAGCCAAAATTTCACGTCAAATTGGTTGTACGCGGGTGGAAATCTTGAAATTGCTCCAGGGGCACGTGTTAGTGCCGGTACCGGCGGTATTCGAGTTGTCGATGATGACAACCAAACCCATGATATATCACTTGGTCATGGTGCAGTACTTCACGGCGGATATTTATTTGCTAGAACTTACTCGGACACGGCAACTTCTACCGTCGAGTTAACCGAAGATGCAGAATTTACCGGTGATAGTACCATCAACTCAACAAATTTCCGATCGGGTCGTTTACTTGCCCACACGAATTTGACGTTGAGTGAAGGAGCACAAGTAACGTCAACCAATGCGACAGGAGTCATGGGACTATTCGTTGCTCATAACGGAAGTTCGTTGACCAGTAACTATATTAACTTTTTTGATGAAAGCCGATTTTATGGAACAACCAACCTGAACGGTAATGTTCTTGCCAATGGTAATGTTACTATCGGTAATCCGGAGAATCATCAGATTGGCAAATTAAATGTTACTGGAGACTGGGATATACACGATAAGACGGTTACTTTTGTTGTTGACGGCGAGGGTAAGGTTGGTGATTTAACGATTACCGGCGTAGCGTCCGCAACCGGTAAAGCACCCAACACCGGCAATGTCCTATTAACCGGCAGTACCGCTGCAAAATCACTGCTTGCCGCTCAAGTAAGTGTTGCCAGTGAAAACAGCGTTTGGGGCAGCAATGTCAAAGACCTGATTAAAGCGGATCAAAGTTCCGACAACAATGTTTTTACACACGAAAATACGATAAACAGTTACAAATTCGTGTTGAAACCTGTTACGGAAGGCAATCAGAAAATCTGGAAATTGGGTGCCGTCAATGAAGCGGTAACACCGGAAATTTCATCTCTGTTTACGATTAACATTGTTGGTTTCGATCTTCCGCGAGCCCAAAATGTTTCCGGTCCTTGGGCGCGAATGAAAGGCGGTAGTGCTTCGGACGATAAATCACAGTTTGATGAAAACTCGTTCCAGATGCTTCAAATCGGCTGGGATAAATCCTTTAACTCCGCCATCGGAAACGGCAGTTGGTATGCCGGAGTGTTACTTGAAGGCGATTGGATGTACGGAAATGGTGTTTATTATCGTGACCGTGATACCAATAATCCTGTAAATTCAGGTCACCTCAAATCCGAACAACGCGGAATCGGAGCCGGACTTTATGTTTCACGTAATTTTGAAAACGGTTGGTACTTCGATGTACTCGGACGTATCAGTCTTTTCGATTCTCAAGTGAACATGACTTCCAATAATCTCAAAACAACCGCTTCTTATAACGGAAATTGGACAGACCAGATTTTCGCAATGGGTTTGGAAGTCGGTAAAACATTCAACAGTAAAAATAAACGTTGGACATTCAGTCCTTACAACCGTTTATTGTACAACAGCACGCCGAATAAACAGTTCACCCTGAATTTTGAAGGGGATCGTGAAAACAATTTGGTGTTGTATGTTCACAATCAATCCGTTGACGCTTGGACGAACCAGTTGGGAGCACGGTTGTTTTGGAATTCCCAAAACAAAGACCGTACCAGTTTCGGCAGTATTTTTGTCGGCGGTGAATATTTTCAAGGACTTTCCGGCCGGTTCGGAACTCTTACTCGAGGCTCTACTTCAACAAGATGGCAGGCTTCGACATTGGGACGTTCCAAAAATGATTTAGGTTACGGTTTGGCAACGGCCGGTATCACACTTCGACCGCGTGAAGATATTATGCTTCACTCTCAAGCCGATGTATTGTTTGGCGACGTTTCCGGTTGGGCGCTGACGCTCGGCGGACGTTACAGTTACTAATTTTTTTAACTTTCGGCAGGGGGAACATTCGTAAAATGTCCCCCGCCGAATAACCCGTTTTTTGAAAAAAATGCAAAAACCTCCCCGATTATTATTTCTCTTGGTACTTGGCTTGTTTTCTGTAACAGCATTTTGGACGCCGGATGTTTCGGCGCAGAACTATCGTTTCAGAAATAGGCGGCAAAATACCGATTCTCAAACCGTTTCAAAGGATGTTCAATCACGAAGTACCAACCAAAAAACTCAAACACCGTCTCCCGCCCCAACTCCAACACCGAAGAAACAAAATTATGCGCTGCTCATTGGTATCAACCAATATACGGCGGATACGGAAACAATGAGCCGCAAAAGTACCGATGAATGCGGTTATCTGGTTTTTAATTCGCTGAGATATTGTATTGCCGATATGAAGGGATTGCGCGATGCTTTACTCAAAGGAGAATATGCCGACCCCAAAAATATTATTCTTTTGACCGATGATAATGAATCAAAAGCACTTCGTCCGACTTATGATAATATTGTTCGGTATCTCAATGAAATCAACAGTAAAACCAAAGAAAATGATGCGGTTTTGATCGCTTTTGCGGGACATGGAGTGGCGTTGCCGGGGCAATCGGATCAGGCGCAGAGTTATCTTTGTCCGATGGACGCCGAAGTTTCCCGCAATACGGATTCCGGTGAATGGAATCACGATTCACTCATTCCGCTTTCGTTGCTGTTCAAAGGTTCTGAAACCAAAAAAGGCGTTCACAAAATCGCTATTCTGGATGCGTGCCGTAACGTAGGAGATGTTCAGGGCGGCGGACGTAATGCGATAACTTTGGTGCGCGGCAGTGAAACACAATCGCTTGAACTTCCGAATTTTCAGGAATATGACCTTGCCCGTTTCAAAAAATTGGATCGTCTCGCCAGTTGCGGCGAAGGACAACGCGCCCATGAAGACCCTAAACTAAATCACGGCGTTTATTCCAACTTTATGATTGAAGGACTGCAAGGAAAAGCGGACAGTGATAAAAACGGTGAAATTACCGTGCAGGAATTAACTCAATATGTTGCGGAAGAAACAAAAAATTATGTTCAAAAAACTTTTCGCCAAGAACAAAGTCCCACTTATTCCGCAAGTGAATCGGAAACTTTTGTTATCGCACATTGTCCTAAACCACGCGACGACGGAGGAGGCGGCGGGGGAGGAGGAAGAATTCCGCCACCACCCAAACCAAAACCAATTACTAATCCTAAATAGTCAAATGAAAGTAACAGTCTATTTTAATTTTTATTAGTCCTGCAAGGACTATTAAGTAAAATGTAATATATCCGCGGAATTTGTGAAAACGTATTGGATTGCTTTAACAAACCTTATTTTCACCTTATTTTCTTAACTAAACAACCTCAGTAGCATGAAAATAATAAAAAATAAACCTTATTACCTTATTGTTCCTTTTTTTA
>JAIROD010000777.1 GCA_031257725.1 Planctomycetaceae bacterium
AGATTCGATTGGGCAATTTGTGTTTCTGACTGGTTTGGAAACTGATTGCCGACGTGAAACAGAGGCAAGCCGGCTATCGCCGTATTAATAAAAACCGCTCGGCGAGCGGTTGCCTACCAACGAATAACCAATCTACTGAATAATTACAAAAAAATGATTAACGATTTTTATCGACGAATTTTGTTTCCGGTTCTCGTTTTATTATTCAACGCGGCTGGATTGATTTCTGTTGCGCAGACATCGAATCCACAACCGGTTCCGCCACTGGCGGTTCCGTCACCGGCGGTTCCGTCACCGGCGATGCCGACGGTCGTTGTTATTCCTCCGTCGTCAAGCGAGGGCAATTCCAGTGCCGCCGAACCGTCCGCACCGATTCCGACCACACCGATTCCGATTCAAGTGGTTACAACGCTACCGGTGTTGACGGAAGAACAAAAAGTTGCGTTGGAAGAGCAGAAAGATATTGTTTCACGGTTACCGGGACCGAATGATCTTATTGATTATTTTCGTTCAAAATGTGCGTGGAGACAATATGAATCCGCTTACGCTTGTATTGATTTCGGTCATGATGTTGTTTCGGAAAAAAATAAACGTCATACGATTTTAACGCTTAATTTTATTTTGAACCGTCTTGATTCTAATGGAGTTTATGATTTTCCGACGGATGAAACGGTCATGGTTCAGAATTTTCATTCTCCGCGGGGAATGATTGAGTTGGAATTTGTTCGCGGCGAGCATGACAATTGGAAATTTTCAAACCAAACCATTCGGAAGTTGGATCAATATTATACGTTGCTTCGTGAGGAACCTCCCATCCGGTTTAATTGGCTTATCAATCTTTTACCGTCATGGATTTTCACACCGGTTTGGGGAGTTCCTTGGTTCCGAATCATTATTCTTGTTGCGGCATTTTTTCTTGGTTTTATTTTAAAATATTTAGTCGAATGGTTTTTGTACAGATTATCGAGTTGGCTGCTCAATTTAATACTTTCGGATTGGGATCGGAACAAACTAACCCGTAAAACATGGATGCCGATAGGGTTGTTGGTTCTTTTCAGTTTCTGGTCAACCGGTTTGGCGTTTTTTGCACCGACAGCGGAAAGTTTTGATTTTTTCCAGACGTTTTACATTTTTTTTGTTGTTACGATGTGTGTTTGGATGAGTTTTCGGGTTGTTGATCTTTTTGCTCTCTGGCTGCGTCAACAGATGCGCCATCGTGATCCCAATATTGATATTATTTTTTTTCCGCTTTTCACCCGTACCGTCAAAATTTTGCTTGTTTGTTTTGGTATCATGACCTTGGCGGAGTGGTTCCATTGGTCGCTTGTCGGACTGATCAGCGGATTGGGTATTGGCGGTATTGCGATTGCTTTTGCCGCAAAAGAAACAATTGCCAATTTGTTCGGTTCTGTAACTGTATTAGCGGATCGTCCGTTTGTGATTGGCGATTGGATTAAGACCGGCGATATTGAAGGGACGGTGGAATCGGTTGGAATGCGGAGCACACGGATTCGGACGTTTTATAATTCATTAGTTACCGTTCCGAACAATAATTTAACCACAGCGGTTATTGATAACATGGGGGCGCGATATTACCGTCGTTACCGGACATTTCTATCGGTTCCTCTGGACACGGAACCGGAGCGGATTGAGGCTTTTTGTGAAGGAATCCGCGAGTTGATTCGGCGGCATCCTTACACGAGAAAAGATTTATTCCATGTTTTTCTGCACGAATTTCAATCATCTTCGTTGGAGATTTTGTTGAATGTTTTTTTTGTTTGTCCGGATTCGGTGATTGAGTTTCGGGAACGTGGACGGCTGATTGCGGACATTCTTCGTTTGGCCAAAGAATTAGGGATTCGGTTTGCCTTGCCGTCCCAAACCATTTTCAATAAAGAAACTTCATGCGGTGAACCGGTTCCCGTCGGAGATGACCCAATCACCTTAGGACGAAGTGCCGCAATCAAAATTTATCCGCTTGAAGAATAAGAAATTAAGTAAATATCTCATGTTACGCATTCGGCGACTCCCTATAACAGCCGAACAACGCCTTTAGGTGTTCAACGTGCCTAACCGCCGCCAGTTTCAAGTAAATACCGAACCGGCGGATGTTGGCAACACTTTCGCCACCCCCTTTAGGGGTTGCACAAAAGCGGTAGAGAAACTTGTAAACGATCCTTTTTTGGAGACTAAAATTTTATCAGATATTTGAATTTATAGGGTTTTCAAAAAGAGGTACCCCCGTAAATGACTTAATTGGGTGCTATTTTACTTCCTCTTTATTCCCTCTTGACATGATGAAGGAAGATGCTATTATTTTCCTGTGTTGCCCTTTCAGGGCGAAAGAATGACCGTCACCCATTTGATTAACCAAAATTTTTTAAGGAAAAACTTTTATGGGAAAAATTTTACTTGGCGTTAATATGGAATATATTCGTTCCGAAGACAAACCGTTTGAATGGGGAGTCGCGAAAGCGGCGGAACTCGGTTATCAATTTGTCGAACCAATGGTGCATTGGGGACGCGAATTACTCAGTGAAGCCGGTTATTTTCACAGTGTTTCCATGTGGGACGATCCCTATCGTATCCGCCGTGCCTGCGAAAAACATCATGTGAAAACATCCGCATTGTCCGCACATTGCCCGCTTTGCAAACCGGATGCCTCAACCGATTATCTCAAACAAGCAGTACGTTTCGCAGCGGAAATCGGAGCCGGTGTCGTTTGTACCGACGAAGGACCAAAACCGTTTTGGTCAACACAAGACGAAGATTTTACGTTGATGAAATACGTTTTGAAAGAAGCGTCGCTCGCCGCAGAACCGCGTGGAATTAAAATCGGAATCGAACCGCATCAACAATATACGGTAAAACCCGATCTGTACGATAAAATTATCAACTTGGCAGGTTCTGCCGCCGTTGGTGCCAATTTTGATACCGGTAATTCCTACCTCGCCGGTCAAGACCCTTATCTTTGGCTTGAAAAAATCAAGGGAAAACTCGTTCATCTTCACGCCAAAGATATTTCCGTTCAACAATCCGACTCCGAACGCGGGACTGTTACAGGTACTCCCGTCGGCTGCGCTTGCGGAGACGGCGTTATTGATTGGGAAAAAGTTGTTGCGATTTGTAAAACGCTTCCGCAAGATATTGTTTTCAGCGTCGAATGCGGAACCGTCGAACAAGCCGCAAAAAGTATTGAACATTTACGAAAATTCGTGTAGTTTCGTTGATGACGATTTTCAGTAAGGACTTGTCGATAAATAACTTGACGATACATACTTTAAATTGGTATTGTGTAGGAACGCAGGTGTCTCGCCTGCATGGAACATTATTTTATTGTTGCAGGTGAGATGCCTGCGTTCCTAAAACAGTCAAATTATTGTATCTATTCAGTGGTTTGGTTGTGTTCCTAAATTTTTCCGTCCCGCATTTTTAATCGACTTCGTTTTCGACCCGGATGTTGCCCCTAACGGGACAGAAAAATAAACGTAATTTATTCAGTGGAGTTTGCAATCATCGTTTTAACTCAACCTTATTTCCAACCTGATTTTCCAAACTAAACAACCTTAGTAGCAATGAGAATAACAAAAACTTACCTTATTACCTTATTGTTCTTCTTTTATTTAATAAGGTTGGATTTTTGATAATTTTTTTGCTACTAAGGTTGTTTTGTTAAGAAAATCAGGTTGAAAATAAGGTTGGTAACACGAACAACATGACCTATTCGGGGGGAGAATACTTCAACCGACTGAATAGATACAAATTATTTATCGACAAGTCCTAACTGTCTATTTTAAACATGAAATTTCACGAAACTCACAAACACACAAAAAAATTTATACAAAAATCGAACCATGAAAAAAATTATTACGTTTATTAGTTGTCTGTGTCTATTGTTTGTTACTGCTCTCTTTGGAGATGCGGCGGAAACAACACGAAAAATATTGTATTTTTCCAATTCAGCCGGTTTTGAACATTCAACCGTTAAATCAGTTAACGGTCAACCGTCCGTATCGGATGTTGCGATTACAACTATCTGCAAAACGGCAGGTATTGAGACCGTTTGTACTAAAAACGGTTCCGTGTTTGACGGCGATCTTGATTCTTACGATGCTTTTGCCTTTCAAACCAGCGGCGAACTGGAAAAAGGGACGAAAGAACATCCCGAATGGGCTTTAACCGAAACCGGTTGGAAAAAACTGTTGACGGCAATTCGTAACGGTAAGGGATTTGTCGGTTTTCACCCGACCACTGATTCCAATCGGGTTGGCGGAAATATTTACGAAAATTCGCCGAAAGAAAAAATTACGGAATTTACAAAATTACTCGGCGCTGAATTTACCATTCACGGACCGTCGCAAGAAGCAACCGTTTCTGTTGTTCAACCGTCACCGTTTGCGTGGTTGGCGGCAAAAGGCAAAAATTTTCGTATGTTCGACGAATGGTATGTTCACAAGAATTTCGGAGACGATATTCATGTTTTTGCTATTCTTGAAACAGAAGGAATGAAGGGCGAAATGTATCATCGTCCGACATGTCCGATTGTTTGGGGACGTGCGGAAGGAAAGGGACGAATCTTATATTCCGCGTTTGGACATTACGACGAATATTGGAAAGACCCGGACAAAATAACGCTTGTCCTGCAACTGATTCAGGCGGCTGTCGGCGATATTAAAATTGACCTAACCCCAAATATCAAAACCGTAACTCCCGACGCATCCGTTTTACAATCGCCGAAAAAAACAGAAACAAAATAATTATTAACAAACACTAATTATTATGAAAATACAATTTTTCTTGTTAGCGATGTTAACGGTGTTGCCGATTTTTGGCGAACCTTTGAAATACGAAGGAACACCGAATCTTCCCGGTAACGGTAAACAGGTCGTTTTGGTTGCCGGAGATGAAGAATACCGATCTGAAGAATCCGTTGTTCAAATTGGGCGAATTCTTGCGAAACGTCATGGTTTTGATTGTACGGTTTTGTTTGCAATTAATACCGAAACCGGTGAAATTGATCCTGATTGTTTAACGAATATTCCTGATCTTGATGTTTTGAACACAGCGGACATGTTGATTCTCATTCTCCGGTTTCGTAATTTACCGGACGAGCAAATGCAATATTTCGATGATTATTGCAAATCCGGTAAACCGGTTCTTGGAATAAGACCTTCTGTGGTTGCTTTTAAACTTCCGAAAGAACGGAAGTTTGTGAATTACAGTTACGACAATCCTGACAACGGAGCGTGGAAAGAAGGGTTCGGACGGCAAATTTTGGGTGAAACGTGGATTGCTCATCATGGTCATCACGGTCGAGAAGCAACACGCGGTGTTATCGTACCGGAACAAAAAAATTCGCCGATTGTTCGGGGGTGTGAAGACATTTTTGGTCCTACGGATGTTTATCGTCTTCGATTACCGTTACCCGGCGATTCCACGCCGTTGGTTCTTGGTCAGGTTCTCGAAGGAATGAATCCGGCCGATAAACCTGTTACCGGATCGAAAAACGAACCCATGATGCCGGTCGCCTGGAAAAAAACGTACAAAATCGACGGCGGAAAAACCGGTAAAGCGTTCACAATGACGATGGGATCATCGCAAGATTTTGAATGTGAAGGGTTGCGAAGGTTGTTGGTCAACGCTGTGTATTATCTGGTTGGTCTCGAATCGGAAATACCCAATCGTGCCAATGTTGAAATTGTCGGACGTTACAAGCCGTTGCCAATGGGATTCGGTACCTATAAAAAAGGGACAAAACCAAGTGATTTTAAAAAAATTGAAGATTGAAAATTTACTGATTATTTGTAATATATCAGTGGACTTTTTCGGAGATTGAAGTTTATTTTTTACCACCCCTAGCCCCTCCGAAGGAGGGGAATTATTCCCCTCCTTCGGAGGGGCTAGGGGTGGTCATTCGGAGGAAACGGCTGACAAGTTAAAAAAAATA
>JAIROD010000194.1 GCA_031257725.1 Planctomycetaceae bacterium
CTCAATAGCCGAATAAAACTATTGAGGAGAAGCAATCACTCCATTCGTTTGGTTATTCCTAGCAGGTTGTTCCTCAACAGTGCCTGCGTCCGCTTCACCAAACAAAACAAATGATAACAGATTACAAACCGCTGTCAATCACCCATTCAACAAAATTGCGGCGTTACGATATAACCTTATTAATGCCAATTTTCTCTCCAAGAAAACCAGTCCACCTCACACGCCGTTAACTTTCGGTAAATGCTGAATGAGGAGAGATTCCCAATAGTTAACGACGGGGTTTACCCCGTGTTTGGGTGTTAAGTCGAACAGCGCGGGGCAAGCCCACGCCGTTAACTTTCGGTAAATGCTGAATTACTAGAGATTTCCTTCTGATAATACACTACTGAATAGATACTAAATTACCCTCTCTTTTAAACATCAGTACGGAAAAAATCGGAAATTGTAGTTCTACAATTGATAAATGTAGTCCTACAATTGATAAATGTAGCCCTACAATTGATAAATGTAGCCCTACAATTGGTTAATGTAGCCCTACAATTGGTCAAATGTAGCCCTACAATTGGTTAATGTAGCCCTACAATTGGTTAATGTAGCCCTACAATTGGTTAATGTAGCCCTACAATTGGTCAATGTAGTTCTTACAATTGGCGATTGGTAACTACCAAAAATGGGAATGTCCGCACCAAAAAGCGGAAAATTGGTAATATTTCAATGGAATTTTAGGTTGGCTGTTAACAACGGGGGTTACACTGTTTGGTGGTTGAGTTGAACAACGCGGGGCAAGCCCACGCCGTTAACTTTCGGTAAATTCTGAATGAGGAGAGATTCCAAAACCTTATTTTCAACCTGATTTTCCTAACAAAAAAACCTTAGCAGCAGCAAAAAATCATCAACAGTCGAACCTTATTGCCTTATTTTAATAGGGTACGACTTCGGGTATTATTATTGTAATGATTCAGTCGTGCATTTTACATTTGACGAATTAAATTTGATGAGCGATCCATTTTTTCGGACAACCACGACGGAATAGTTTACGTTTCAGCATAAAATCTTATCAGAGAACAAGATACTTTAATTCTTGAAATTTGGTATTGTCCATAATATAATGAATAATGAATTAGATAAGAGGTTTGATTTGAAATATTTTGTTAAGGTACAAGATTCTGATATGCCGACCATTCTGCTGACTCGTCCCAAACATCTGGTAAAACCACTCCAATTGGATTTGGAATTGCTTGGTTGGACAGTTTTGCTTCAACCAACCATCGAAATCTGTCCGCCTGATTCGTGGGTTCCGGTCGATGACGCTATTCGGCGGATTCTTCTTGACGATAAACATAAAGCAAACGGTTTTGACTGGCTTGTTTTTTCGAGTGTCAACGGAGTCCAGTTTTTCTTTGACCGTGATCAATTTCTCAAAGAAGAAAAAACGGAACCGGGTAAAACAACTTTCGGTATTCTCCAGAAACAAATGGAATTTTTGAAACCGATACGGATTGCTGTGATTGGAGCCGATACGGATGCTGCCTTGCAACGTCGAATTGGACAGCGAGCGGATATTCTTCCTGAAATTTTTTCTATTGAGGGAGTTCTGGAACATTTGCTCACCGAAGCGCATAACGGTAAACGTTTTTTATTACTTCGTGCTAATCGCGGTCGTGAGATTCTTCGGCAGCGTCTTCAGGAAGCGGGCGGAATTGTTACGGAAGTGGTTGTTTATAAGAGTGTTGACGTGAAACATCCGTCGCCGGCAATCGCCGAAGCAATGCGTTTAGGGAACATTCACTATGTTACGGTAACAAGTTCCGCTATCGGGTGTTCGTTGATAAAAATGTTTGGTACCGATTTACGGCAATGTAAACTGGTGAGTATCAGCCCGATCACATCGAAAACACTCCGCGATCTTGGTTTTCCACCGCAATATGAAGCCAAAATTGCTTCAATGAAAGGAATCATTGATATTCTGAGACCGTTTAGCCCGAACGGAAACTCTTCACTTTTAGACTCAAATCTTTACAACGAATTGATTGGGAGACAACATCAATGACCTATAATGAAACAACATCATCGGCACGGCGTAAGATTTTTCGGCTGATTGCCTATATTCTGACGGGAATCTTTTTGATTCTTCTGTTAATTCTTTATTTACTTTACCTTTCAGCGCAACGTTTACCGGATTTTTATAAAAAAAACCTTGCAGTTGGCGAGGAAATACAACAACTTCGGAATAAGGAGATGCGTTATAAAATCGGTCATCTTAATAATGCGTTTCAGAAAGTCGGCGAATCGTGGCAAGCGTTTTTTACGGCGGAGGATTTAAACGCTTATTTTGCGGTGGAACTTGCCCAAGAGGGGGCGAATCTTTTTCCCAACGAAATTACGGAACCATGTTTAACGTTTTCCGATCGGCAGGTTGATTTTGCCTGCCGGATAACACAGGGTTCCTTTTCCGGTATTCTCCATCTTACGCTGGGCTTAACCCTTCCTGAACCGAACCGGTTAATGATTCGTATCAAAAATGCAAAACTTGGGAGATTGCCGATTTCCAAAGAAATTCCGGTAAAATTTTTGGTTCAGGCTTTTGAAGAAAAATCTTATCAGGTGCAACAGGGCAAAGAATCGGGTGATCCGGTGATTACTGTTATTTTGGATATGCAATACGGTAAAAACTGTTTAGTGTTACTGGATGGTATTATCTTTCAGGATGGAACGGTTCATCTCTCCGGTACCACCGAACTGCCTAACAAAGATTAATATAGTTATCAAATTATAAACCCGATTGACATTTGGAAAACGATTGATAGAATGTAATATATTAGCGGAATTTTTGTAATTGTTCACGGGTAACTATTCATTTGCTTGTAATAAAGTTTGCGTATTTTTTAGGG
>JAIROD010000866.1 GCA_031257725.1 Planctomycetaceae bacterium
ACTGATTGCCGGCGGGAAACAGGGGCAAGTCGGCTATCGCCGACGCAACCTTTCGGCGAAAGGTTGCCTACCTCTTGAATCAAACAAAAACAACCAATATCATGCCGTTTGCGGTATAGTCCACTGAATAATTACTAATTTTTTGCTATCAACTATTTCTATGACACGATTGAATTTTTGTATTTTTTTGATTGCGGCGGTTCTCTATATTTTTTGTTCGGGCATAACGATGCGGGACAGAGTTCTCATTAATGCGCTACACCGAATTGAGAACGATTCTTTAGTCCGTCCTACTGCCAAACAATTATTTGAAGGGGCAATGACCGGAATGATTCAGGAACTGAACCATTCGCTCGGCGACCCTTTTTCTGCTTATATTCCATTTTCCGAACAAAAAGAGTATGAGGAAAATCTTGATAATCGTTATGATGGTATAGGAATTGTGTACAGGGAGACTCCAATTGACAAGGAAATGGAGATAATTTATCCGATTCTTGATTCTCCCGCTCACAAGGCAGGTATCCGGTCCGGCGATAAACTTTTGCGCGTCAATGGCAAAGAGACCAAAGGGCTTACGTTTTACGAAGTTTCCGATCTGTTCAAAAGTGATCCGAAACAAAAAATCGAGTTGGCGATACTTCCTTATGATAAAACAGAACCGGTTGAATTTTCCGTATCCAGTGCTCCGATTTTCCGTGACAGTGTTGAAGGCGACGGTATTGATGCCGGAGGTCGGCGGATTTTTTGTTTATCGGACAATCCTGAAATTGCTTATCTTCGGATTACTTCATTCGGTCATCGGACGGCGATGGAAGTTCATACCGCGTTGAAACAAATTTCAGAGGACAACGCCCGGTCGTTGATTTTAGATTTACGTAACAATCCCGGCGGTTATGTTGATATTTGTGTTGAAATTGCCGGATTGTTTCTTCAACCAACGCCTGAGCATGATATTATTGTTTCGACACGGTTGGGGGATGGTACCGTCAAAATGATTTATCGTCTTGGTCAACAGACTCAGATTTGTCATCTTCCGATGGTTGTTCTGATTGACGGCGAGTCGGCGAGTGCGGCGGAAATTCTTTCGGCGGCTCTTCAGGATTACGGACGGGCAACCATTGTTGGTTCCCGATCATTTGGCAAAGGAACGGTACAAGAAATCGTTCCTTTGCCGCTCAATTCCGGGACACTTCAATTAACAGACGCAAGTTATTGGCGGCCAAGTAATAAAAATATTCATCGAGTTCAGGATGCGCAGGAATCGGATTCGTGGGGAGTGATTCCTGATGCGGAGGGATTGGTTACGTTATCCGGCGTGCAGCGTTACGCAACATTTCAGATTCGCGAACGCCGTTCTAATTATGTTTCGGAAAATAGTGAACGTCTTCTTGAACAATTTTTCCGCTGTTTGCCGGATGAAGTCCGTGAAATTCAAACATCCCAAAAGAAAATGGAAAAAACGCCGGATGAAACAAAATCAGAGGACGAACCTTTTACGTTACAAGGAAAACCTCCGTACTATGATCCGCAACTCGATAAAGCAATCGAAATACTCAAACGATGAGACTGTAGTGAAAACCTTTCAGGCGGAAGGATCGCCTGCCTTAGATTGCGGTTACACTAATAAAACGGTCTTTTCGGAAAATTCCAATAGTCGGATTGTTTTTATCGTTTTCGCCAAAAAGTTTCGTCCTTGATTCCGAGTTTATGTTGAACTGCGGAGACGGCTTTTTTGAAACGTTGAGCATCTTCGGGATAACCGGCAGTCGGTTTTAAATCAGGAATTTTTTCACGCCAAAATTCATTAAACTTAATCATTGCCCGTTCACGGAGATATTTCGAATTCATCGATGCCAAAGCAATAGGAACCTGTGATTCACCCTTCGCAAGAAAACGAAACTCCAACGGTTTATTTTTGTACGACAATCGATAAATACTGCTCGCACGACTTTCCTGAATCACGCGAATCCATGAATCAGTGAAATACTGCGTGAGCAAATCAAGATAATGATTTCGCCCGCCATGTTTGTCACAAAGAATTAACACCGGAGTCGTAACAGAATATGCGTTGAGAGTTTCGGTGATCAATGTTAAGGTTGCATCGGAAAGCAACGTACCTTTTGAATCAAACCGGTCAAGTTGACGATTAAATTCTTCCGGCTCAATAATTCGGCTGTGAATATCACAAAGCCGAATTTTATTTTCGGACAAAATTTTCGTGAATACCGCCGTCTGTTTCGTCAACATAACTTCATCCGCATTCAACGGCTTCTGCGGTTTGCCCAAATAACGCAACGGAATCATAATACCATACTCCAATGTTGCCAATGAACCGCCGCCATGATAAAGTTTTTTGGAATCACCGATCTGTATTCCGCGATTTTTTAGTTGCGCAAGAAGCGGCAACAAATCATCTGTCGGCGATTCCCAAACAGTTGCAGAAATGACCAACGGTCCCAAATTCGGACCATAACCCGCTTCATCCGTTCCAATAATAAGTTGATTTCCGTTCATTTTTATGATGTGCGGTCGGTGGTTTGTGATTTATGATTGTAACTGTCTATTTTAAACACAAAATACACGAAATTTCACGAAACACACAAAAATGATACGAAAAGGACAACAGAACTCTTTTTTTGTATTTTTCGTGTATTTCGTGTTAAAAAAAGGTTAAAACAAAATAGACAATTACAAAAATTCCTAGCGTTTAGCGTTCAGAGGATTGCCGATTAAGACGTATTAACGACCAATTAAAATGTATTGATTGCCGATTAAGATTATTATTTTACCCATTTATTGACGGGAGCGTTTGAGCACCCGCTCCCAAATAACAAACGCTCCCTAGTAAAATGTTGTTCTTGCGGGACTTCGGATTTCCGTCCACACCCATAGTCAAGCCGGTTATTGCCTCTCAATCGCCTACCTTTGGTTGCGGCTGCGCCGCGATGGGAATTTTGTGTTCTCGGCGGTTAATCAAAAGAACCAGTTACCCCCCACCAATCCCTAACCCCTAATCTCTCAAATGCAACTACTTGATGGAAAAAAATTGTCGGAAACAATTCGTCAGGAACTGGCGGAGGAAGTAATTCGGTTCAAATCGTCAACCGGAATCACACCTTGTTTGGCGGCGGTGTTGGTTGGCGAGAATCCGGCAAGTCAGATTTATGTGAGTAACAAAGAAAAAGCGTGTCGGAAAATCGGAATAGAAAGCCAGCTTTTCCGGCTTCCCGTAACGACAACAACCGAAGAATTATTGGGCTTGGTTGAGAAACTCAATAAGGATTCGGGAGTTCACGGAATTTTGGTACAGTTGCCTCTTCCGCAGGGATGTGATGAACTCCGTGTTCTCGACGCGATTGACACGAAAAAAGATGTTGACGCTTTTCATCCTGAAAATGTCGGTCTTATTTCACAAGGTCGTCCCCGCTATCTGCCATGCACTCCCTATGGAATTCAGCAGATGCTTGTCCGTTACGGAATCGAAACGTCGGGAAAACATGCGGTGATCGTCGGGCGCAGCGATATTGTCGGCAAACCGATGGCGTTAATGTTGATACAAAAACAATTGCCGAAACAATCAGGCGCGGACGCAACCGTAACCATTGTTCATTCCCGAACAAAAAATCTGTCCGAAATCACACGACAAGCCGACCTATTAATTGTTGCTATTGGGCGTTCCCGTTTTCTGACTGCCGAAATGGTCAAACCGGGGGCAGTGGTTATTGACGTTGGAATCAACCGTCTTTCGGACGGCACGATCTGCGGCGATGTCGATTTTGATAACGTTAAAGATATTGCCGGAGCTGTTTCACCGGTTCCGGGCGGAGTCGGCCCTTTGACTATTTCAATGCTCCTGCTCAATACACTACGCGCCGCCAAACTCAGCATTCAGCCAATAGAGTGATGAATCGTTTTTATCCCAATCGTTTTTATCCCATTGGGAGCGTTTGGCGTTTTACCGGTTTCGCCGGTTTCGAAA
>JAIROD010000230.1 GCA_031257725.1 Planctomycetaceae bacterium
TTTTCTACCAATATTTCGTCCCTAACGGGACGAGCGTTTTTAATCGACATCATTTTCTACCAATAGGTTGTCCCTAACGGGACAGAAAAAGGAACATTGACCGCGACGGAATAGTTACATATTTTTTTTAACTATTCAGTCGTTTACTCCGAATGACCACCCCTAACCCCTCCGAAGGAGGGGAATCATTCCCCTCCTTCGGAGGGGCAGGGGTGGTAAAAAATAAACTTCAATCTCCGAAAAATTCCACTGATATATTACAAAATAAGAATATCTCCATGCGTCGCCTATCAAAAGAAGGTAATAAGGTTGGTATTTTATTTGTTTTTGGGCTGCTAAGGTTGTTATGTTAGGAAAATCAGGTTGGAAATAAGGTTAGGTTAAAACGGCAATTGGGAATCTCTCCTCATGCAGAGTTTACCGAAAGTTAACGGCGCGGGCTTGCCCCGCGTTGTTCGGCTTAACTCTAAAACACGGGGTAAACCCCGTCGTTAACTATATTAATGGGTTGAAAATAAAAAATGGAATGATGAGAGATGTCCACTTAACTTAATACGTATGATGCTGACACTGCTTGAGATCACC
This sequence comes from Planctomycetaceae bacterium, assembly GCA_031257725.1. Lineage (GTDB taxonomy): Bacteria > Planctomycetota > Planctomycetia > Pirellulales > Thermoguttaceae > WRKP01. The sequence continues at coordinate 586 of JAIROD010000230.1, forward strand.
CGCCCCCAAACAACAAACACTTCCAATGAACGACCAGTCTATAAATATCAGAAAAAACTCGTGAATAATTTCCATAAATTCGTCTTGTCCGTTTGGGGCGTTTGGGTTATACTATCCCGCCCAAGTTCGGATATAACGGTTGAACCGTGCCATACTCAAGGACGAGAACGAAATGGATTCTTACCTCTATAATATGAACCGTTGCGATACGTCAACGGATTTAGCGAAGCCTACACGGGAAATAGTAGGTCAAAACCCTGAAACCGACGAAATATTTTCCCAAGAATTACGCCGCAGTATCTCCGCAACACGGCAGTTTTTCTTTAATCACCAACATCCGGACGGCTATTGGGTTGCCGAACTGGAAGGCGATGCACTGCTTCAAAGCGAAACAATTTTGTTGCTCGCTTTTCTTGGTGAAGAAAATTCGGAATTGGCAAAAGCATGCGCTTTACAGTTGCTTGATACCCAACTCGATGACGGCGGTTGGGGAATGTACACCGGCGGAAAATCCGATGTCAATAACACGGTTAAAGCGTATTTTGCCCTGAAATTGACCGGTTATGATTCCGGTTCGGAATCAATGCAACGCGCCAGAGTTCGGGCATTGGAGCTCGGCGGCGTTGATAAAGTTAATAGTTTCACACGATTTTATCTTGCCGTTTTAGGACAAATTCCGCATCACGTTTGTCCGGCAGTTCCGCCGCAGATGATGTTGTTACCGAACTGGTTTCCCATTAACATCAATTCCATGAGCGCATGGTCTCGGACAATTTTTGTGCCATTGTCTATTGTTTCCGCGATTGCGCCGGTTCGGGAATTGCCGCCGGAAAAGGGAATCAGAGAAATTTTCGTCAAAAATCCGTCTCAGTGGGAACCGCTCACCGCTCCGGGTAAAACAATTTCACGGAATCCATTGTCGTGGGACCGTTTTTTTCGGTTTTGTAATTCAGCCATGTGGGTTTGTCGGCGTTTCGGTTTAACACCGTTTCGTAAAATCAGTATCGAAAAAGCAGTCCGGTGGACGTTGGAACATTGCAAAGACAGCGACGGTCCCGGCGCAATTTATCCGCCGATTGTCTGGGCGTGGATTGCCTTCAAAGCACTCGGTTACGCCGATGATTCCCAAGAAATTTTGTACTTCCGAAAGCAGTTGAACAACCTGATTATTAAGAACGAAAAACGCGGAAGTGTAAGGATTCAACCTTGTAAATCGCCGGTTTGGGATACGTCGTTGACGTTGAAAGCGTTAATGCTCGGCGGACTGACCGCCGCGCATCCGGCAGTTCGTCAAGGGGTGCGGTGGGTGCGTTCCAGACATATCAAAGGGACGTGTGAGGCAGGAAAATGGCGAGTCGGAGACACAAACGGAAAATATCACGCCTCTCAGGTTGCACCGCCAACCGGCGCATGGTGTTTTGAATTTAATAACGCCTTTTATCCCGATTGCGACGATACGGCAATGGCGTTAATGGTTCTTGCCGGACGTTTTGACGAAGCGCGAACAACAAAAGCAACGTCAACCGCTGCAACAACAACATCAGCAACGGCAACTTCGGCAATAACGTCAATTGCCGGACGTAAACCGTTGACTCTCCGCGAACATGATGAACAACCGGGTGAAAAAACCGAACCGGTTTCCGGCGTATTACCGCCTGATTTACGGTTGACCGTTTGTGAATGCGTGGAATCGTTGAATGATGCTCGTCAAAGTGCGTTGGATGTTGCGGACACGACCGCCGCACTTGAAAGCGGATTACGTTGGCTTCTCGCCATGCAAAATAAGGATGGCGGTTGGGCTGCGTTTGATCGTGGAAATAACAAAGAAATATTGTGTAAAGTTCCTTTTGCCGATCACAACGCCATGATTGATCCGAGTACGCCGGATTTGACAGGACGTGTGATGGAATCGCTTGGACGGTTAGGTTTTCGGGTTGGTCAAAATGCGGAAATTGATCGTGTGGTTGCTTACATGCGGAAAGAACAGCAAGCGGATGGAAGTTGGTTTGGACGGTGGGGAGTCAATTATATCTACGGAACATGGCAAGCGTTGACCGGTTTAACTGCGGTTGGGATTAAACCGGAGGATCCGGCGGTTGTTGCCGGTGCGAACTGGTTGCTGGCGCATCAACATCCGAGTGGAGGTTGGGGGGAATCGCCGGATTCCTATCAAGACCCTTCGCTGCGCGGACACGGAACGCCAACCGCATCACAAACCGCATGGGCAATTATGGGACTGATTGCAGCGGGAAAAATAGAAGATCAGACGGTTTATCGCGGGATTCGATTCTTGCTGGATCGGCAGCGAAAGGATGGAACATGGTTTGAACCGGAATTTACCGGAACTGGTTTTCCGCTTGTCTTTTATTTGAAGTACCATTATTATTCTGTTTACTTTCCGCTGATGGCGTTATCACTTTACGCCGCAAAAACGAAAGCCGCCAATGTTGAAGTTTGTGAAGAGGAAACGATTCTCCGAATGAAAAATGCACGTATTTTTTCGCCGGAAACTTCGTTTTACAACAATGCTCGTCCTGATGATCCGCCTATGGAACCAAGATTGCCGGAATTACCGGAAACGAAAAATCCCATTGACAAACAACCGCCGCAAACAACCGCCAAACCGGTATTAAGAGTCTTTTTCGGCTGACAACTCGGTAAATGAATTGGGTATCTCTCATAATTCAATTTTTCTGATTATTTCAGTGGAATATTTTTTTTAACTATTACGTCGTTTCCTCCGAATGACCACCCCTAGCCCCTCCGAAGGAAGGGAATCATTCCCCTCCTTCGGAGGGGCTAGGGGTGGTAAAAAATAAACTTCAATCTCCGAAAAATTCCACTGATATATTACAAAAAATGAATTATTAGAGATGCCCTGTGTAATATTTCAGTGGAATTTTTGTTTGGTCGTTAACTATCGCGGAGTAAACCCTGCCAGTAACTATCGCGTGATAAACTCCGCCGTTAACTATCGCGGGGGATCATCCTTGAAACATCCGCAAAACTGTAATCGCGGGGTACCCCCCGCCGTTAACTATCGCGGGGTGAACCCTGCCGGTAACACATGCGAATAATGGGAATTTCCTTATTGTTCTAAAATTCGCAATTTCCCGGAGTACGCGGGAATGGCAATACATCGCGGATATTGGCAATACCGGAGAGGAACATCAACGCCCGTTCCAGCCCCAAACCAAAACCGCTATGCGGTACCGTTCCGTAACGCCGTAAATCGGCATACCAACGATAAGATTCCAGATCGAGTTTTTGCTCCTTCATTCGCGTTTCAAGAATATCCAACCGGTATTCACGTTCACTGCCGCCAATGATTTCTCCGACTTTCGGAACAAGAACATCCATCGCCCGAACCGTTTTACCGTCCTCGTTGACCCGCATATAAAACGGTTTGATTGTTCTTGGATAATCGTATAAAATTACCGGACTCTTAAAATGTTCCTCCGTTAGATACCGTTCATGTTCACTTTGCAAATCAATTCCCCAAGCAACATTGTAGTCGAATTTTCTACCCGACTGAATCAACAAATCAACCGCGTCGGTATAGGACAACCGGATAAATTGACTTGACAACACGTGTTGCAGTGTATCAATGAGCGTTTTATCAATTTGTTCGTTAAAGAAGACGATGTCGTCCTTGCTGTATCGTAAGACATCGGTGATGAGCCGTTTCAAAAATTTCTCAGCCCATTCCATATTCTCTTCGAGTTCACAGAACGCAATTTCCGGTTCGACCATCCAAAATTCGGCGGCATGACGCGAGGTGTTGGAATTTTCCGCACGAAATGTCGGTCCAAACGTATAGACTTTGCTCAAACCTGCACAGTAAGTTTCAACATTTAACTGACCACTAACCGTCAGATAGGATGGTTTACCGAAAAAGTCTTTGGAAAAATCAACCTTTCCGGTATCGTTTTTAGGCAACTCATCAGGATTAAGCGAACTGACGTGAAACATTTGTCCCGCACCTTCACAATCGCTGGCAGTAATAATTGGAGTGTGAACGTAGAAAAAACCGTTTTCCTGAAAAAATTGATGAATTGAAAAACTCACCCGATTCCTAATTCTTGCAACCGCTCCAAAGGTATTGGTTCGAACCCGCAAATGGGCAATTGTGCGCAAAAATTCCAGTGAATGTCCTTTTTTCTGAAGCGGATAAGTTGCCGGATCGGCTGCGCCCACCAATTCAACAGATTTCGCTTCAATTTCTGTTGCCTGACCTTGCCCCGGTGATTCTTTCACTATGCCGTGAACCGTAACGGAGCTGCCGGCGGTGATAGACCGGACGGTTGTTTCGTAATTCGGCAGTTCTTTGGAAATAAGAATTTGGATATTTCCAAATGAGGAACCGTCGTTTAATTCAACAAAACTGAACCCCGCTTTGGAGTCACGACGTGTCCGAACCCAACCCTGAAGTAAAACATTCTTACCAATCGCCTCCACCTTGCGGACTTCGGCAACCGTCATTTTTTCGTACACCATAATAGTTGATAGTTAATAATTAATAATTGTTCCCCAATTGTTCCTTATAATCGACAAAAAAATTAAAACACGAGGAATTTTAGTGAGTGTGATTCAAAAATCAAACCAGTATAATTTATTCTACTACAACAACCATGAAAACACAATCAGCCATTTCCCATTCTCATTCCTTATAATAAAATGACAACGATTAATGAAATAGTCCGAATTTGGAAACTTCGGACACAAACATTGTGTTTGACAGGACAACCGATTTTTATGGGTATTGTCAATGTAACGCCGGACAGTTTTTCCGACGGCGGACGATATTTTGAAACATCGGCGGCAGTTGATCACGCATTGCAATTAGTTGAAGCCGGAGCCGAGATTCTCGATATTGGCGGCGAAAGTACCCGCCCCGGTTCTGACGGTGTTGGAGTCGAGGAGGAACTTCGCCGTGTTATTCCGGTTGTTACGGCAATTGTTGACGCGATGGTTTCGGCAACGCCCCAAAATAAACGGATTCCTATCTCCGTTGACACAACAAAACCGTGTGTGGCTTATGAATCAATTCAAATTGGTGCGGAAATTATTAATGATGTTTCACCGGCAACCGATCCGGCGATGCTCCGTGTACTTTTGGAAACCGGAGCGGGTTACTGTGTGATGCACTCTCAAGGGATGCCGAAAACGATGCAACTCAATCCGCAATACGATAATGTTGTTGCGGAGGTGTTCGAAATACTCCAACGCCGGCGAAATGAACTCATCAATTCCGGAGTAGAACCGGAACGAATTGCGGTTGATCCGGGTTTGGGGTTTGGCAAAACAACCGAACACAATTTGGAACTTGTTGAAAATATGGAACGGTTTCACGATCTTGAAGCTCCGTTGTTGGTTGGACATTCACGCAAAAAGTTTATCACGGAAAGATTCGGAAACCGTGAAATCGGCACAAATTTAATAACAAAAAAACTCATTGAGAAAAGAGTCTCCGTTATCCGGTTACACGAGATACCGTCGAGGGAAATTTTAGGGGGTTAAAGGGCAGTGCTTTCAAGGTGTATTTTTTTGAATTGTTCTTGTCTAGTTTTCATAAAATTGTAATTCTTCCCATTCTGTTCAATTTATTTTTGTTGTTTCTTGGACAACGTTTTTTTTTAGAGAAGGGAGTCTCCTATCATGTCGTTATTAGATGAAATTTATTCTCAATTTGAAACCAAA
>JAIROD010000232.1 GCA_031257725.1 Planctomycetaceae bacterium
TTTTCTACCAATATTTCGTCCCTAACGGGACGAGCGTTTTTAATCGACATCATTTTCTACCAAGATGTTGTCCCTAACGGGACAGAAAAAGGAACATTGACCGCGACTGAATAGTTACATTGGATCATTGCCGAGCGGGAGGGAAATTGGCGTTTACTTTATCAACTACTCCCTTGACCATGAATAGGAGTATGATAAAATCTTGTGAATTATGGTGGTTGTAGCTCAATTGGCAGAGCACTGGATTGTGGTTCCAGGCGTTGTGGGTTCAAGTCCCATCAACCACCCTGCGGGAGTAAATAGACTTTTTCGCTAACCGAAGGATCGCACGCGTCCCGCGTGCATGAGTTAGCGCAAATGTCTAATTTCCCACTAACTCTGGGGATGTACGCGGGACGCGTGCGTTCCTTTCCTAAATAAACCTGTTCGTGTTGTTTCATCATGTTTAGGGTTAGCGAAAAGGTCTCTTTTAGCCATCAGTAGGCAATGAAACAAAACAGAGCATGTCATTTCCCTACGTTGTCGGATTGTCCAAGCCCTTCGAACGGGTCAATCCCAGCGTTCAGTATCGCGTCAATTTGGCGTAAGCCGGTCCGTAGTCCGTCGTTGGCTTCAACGAGCCGGTGCTCAGCGACTTGATCGAGTTGACTGGAAGAATCATCGCACAATACGTACTCAAACGCATAATCGTACATCAAATAACGTGGAACGATGTATTTTGCAAACCCGAAAAAATCTCAAGTCGAAAAGCGATTTGGGCGAGTATGGTGCTGTTGCGATTCATCGTGAAATGAGTTTGAAGAATTGTCCGGTGATTCCTTCGATTCGAACGATCAATAGGATATTGAAACGTCATGGTTCTTTTGATTCGCAGTGTCGTATTCGTTACGAATCACCGCCGCGTGGTTGGTATTTACCGAAGGTTGTTACGGGAGCAACGGAGTTGGATTCGTTTGATTACGTGGAGGATTTGCGGCTTGAAGACCGGCATGGTTTGGTGCAGGTGTTTAACGGTATCTCGTTACATGGTCATTTGGCTTGTTCATTTCCGTTTCAGCGGATGACTGCTGAAAATACAGTGTTTGCGTTGAAACAGCATTGGCAGGAATTTGGCGTTCCAAGTTACGCCCAATTTGATAACGCTACCGTGTTCACCGGATTTCCCGGTGTTGATTCCGTTGGTCAGGTGATTCGTTTTTGTCTGTCGCTTGGTGTCATACCGGTGTTTGCACCGCCGCGTGAAACCGGATTCCAAGCAGGGGCGGAACGCGATAACGGACAATGGCAAAAAAGTGTTTGGGAACGTTTTCATTTCAAAAACTATCGGATGTTGCTGAACCAATCCAGCCTTTATGTGAATGCCCATCGCAACAAACATTGGGCAACCATTGAAACAACCAATAATCGTTATGATAGTTCACGTCAACATGTACCATTATCAAACAAACCACTTAAAGGAACAATTATTTTTATTCGGCGAACAGACAATAACGGCAACGTTAATATTTTAGGGCATCAATGGAATGTTGAGGCCTTGTGGACAAATCGTTTAGTCCGTGCCGAAATAAAACTCAATAAAAACATCATCCAATTTTATCAATTACGAAGACGAGAACCAAACCAACAACCTTTACTAAATACCGTTAAATACAAAATAAACATACTACTCTATTAAAGTAATGAAATTAAAATACGGACATTATTGAATTATAGGTGACAACCAAAAAGACCCACCCAATGACAATTCGCTGGCACACAAGTGGGCCTTTTTCGCTGACACATGACCAATTATTAAAAAAAGGAATAATAAGGTTAGGTTTCTGGTAGGACTCTTGCTACTAAGGTTTTTTTGTTAAATGGTTTAGTCAGGAAAATCAGGTTACGGAGAGAATCGCGGTACCAACGCGGGGCAAGCCCACGCCGTTAACTTTCGGTAAATTCCTAATGATGAAAGATTCCCAAATGTTTTTTCGCAACCTTCCGATTGCGGCTCTGAAGACGACACGCGATAACCCTAATCGTTGCCCCAAAACAACAAACGCTCCTCATTGTCCTTCATCTCCCCATTATCCCTAATATCCTCCTATTTATTTCTAATGTTCTCTCCGATTAGGTATTGCCGGTGCGGTTGAGGTCAAGGGCAACCATTTTGAGCAGTTCCTCATCGGTCATTTCCGTGATAAGCGTTTCACCGCCGCCTTCGATCATTTCATTCGCTAAACTCTGTTTATTCCTGATCATTTCATCAATCTTTTCTTCAACAGTTCCACGACAAACAAATTTATGTACTAAGACGTTTTTACGTTGTCCGATACGGAATGCCCGATCTGTTGCCTGATTTTCGACCGCCGGATTCCACCATCGGTCAAAATGAATCACGTGAGACGCCGATGTCAGATTTAAACCGGTTCCGCCGGCTTTGAGCGATAGAACAAAAAACGGCGGTCCCGATTCCGTTTGGAACGCCTCAACCATTTCACGACGTTTTTTAATCGCAGTCGTTCCGTCCAGAATAAGACCCGTGCGACGGAATACATTTTGTAAATGCAACGAAAGCGGTTCCGTGATTTCCCGAAACTGGGTGAAAATCAGAACCTTTTCCTGACGCGACGCAATTTCATCACCAATCTCTTTTAACCGTTCAAATTTACCGCTCAACACCGGATCATAATCGCCGTTGCCGGTCAATTGCGCCGGATGATTACAAATCTGCTTGAACCGCAGCAAATAGGAAAGAATCAGACCGCGACGACTAATTCCGTCTCGATTTTCCCTCAACTCCTTGCTCAATTGTTCCACCGATTGCGAATACAAAACGGCTTGCCTTTTACTAAGACCACACCACGCCGTCATCTCCGTTTTGTCCGGCAAATCGGAAATAATCCGCTTGTCCGTCTTCAAACGCCGTAAAATATAGGGTTGCGTCAATTTTCGTAATGGAGCGTAATTCATCGCGTTGTTTTTGTCCGAAAGCGACTTGACCAATTTGGCAAAACCATTGCTCGATCCCAACAAACCGGGATTGAGAAAATCAAAAAGCGACCAAAGATCAGATAATCGGTTTTCAATTGGTGTTCCGGTTAATACGACCCGCCCGTCCGATTTCAATCCCTTAACCGCCTTCGCCTGCCGTGTTCCCGCATTTTTAATCGCCTGCGCTTCGTCAAGAATAATCGTATTCCAATGTCTCGATTGAATCCAACCAAGACGTTCCACCATCCCGTAAGTTGTCATCACAAGATCAATTTCATTCTGATTTTTCGGTTCTTCGGTTCCGTCCCCGCTGGAATGAGCAATACGTATCTTCAACTCCGGTGCAAATTTTTTGATTTCCGATTCCCAGTTGCCAAGCAACGATGCCGGTGCAACAAGCAATGATGCCGGAGCAACAGGCAATGAAACGGTTGGAGGTGAAAGCGGGGCGGATTGCGGAGACGGGGAATCCGTTTGCCGCGAAACGGAAACATCAATACCGGACGGAGCGGACTCCCGCTCTTGGTTACACTCTTTTTTGAACATTAAAAGTAAAGCAATCACCTGAATCGTTTTACCAAGTCCCATGTCGTCCGCCAGACATGCGCCCAAACCAAGTTGCGACATCAGACGAAGCCAACGAACACCAATTTCCTGATAAGGTCGAAGTGTTGCGCAAAGACCAATTTGATCAAACGAAAAATCCTTTGTCCGGTTCGGATCACGGACTGCCGCCAGTGTTTCGGCAAAAGAACCAATCGGCGTTACCTCCGACCAATCGCGAAATTCCGTTTCTTTATCAAGTGTACTCCGTTGACTATGAACCGGCAGACCGGAAAGAAGTCTCATACCGTCATAAAACGATAATCCTTCTTTCTGTACAACATCATCGATCTTTTGCCAGTGATCCAACGCCGCCTGAAGTTTCTCACGGTCAACTTCAACCCACTGACCGCGAAGCCGTACCAAAGAACCGTCCGCATTCAATAATTCCGTCAATTCTTCTTCCGTCAACCGTTCACCGTTCAAAACCGTATCAATATGAAAATCCAAAAGCGTATTGACATTCAGTGCTGCCGCCGTTTTTTTGGTATCAATATTGACTCGAACCTGCGGGCGTGAACTTTGGCGGCTCTTCCACCAGTCGGGAACACGAACAATCAAACCGGATTCCTCAAGTACCGGAATATCCTGTAACAATTGATAAGCCTGCTGCGGAGTCCACGCACGTGCCTGATAAACCGTCTGATCAGAAACCATCCCCTGAAGCCATGCACATCGTTCCGCCGCAACGGTGATCGGTTGCAATAATCGAAGCAAGGCTCCGCGATCCTGAACCGAGGCATACTCTGTTAACGCCTTAGATAACGGTAACTGAATCGGTTTGGCGTTGGCGGAAACCTTGTCGGTGTAGGTTGCCATGAATGCGAATGGTCTTACCTCGTCGCGTTTATTCTCTGCAAGATGGAACGTAACTCGACCAACTGTCCGCCAAAGCGGATTTTGTTGTTGAATCCAATCGGCGGCACCCAACGGATGTTGTTCAATCTTTTTATGTACCAATTTATCGAGTTCCCGCCACCATTCGGCGAGAACTTCCGCCGTAAGATATTCCGCACCCGGTATCGGCGGAATATTGATCAGAAAGATTTCCGTCTCAAAAACAGTCGGCGGCGGAACCGGCGGTAAGTTCGTAATAAATTTATCTTCAATATTCTTGTCGCTGAAATTACCCAATTCAGGAAGATGACACAACCGCGTCAGATAATTTTTTGCAAAATTCCGCAGAAAATCAAAATCAACCGGCAACACCGTTTCCAATTCAACGGTTGCCAAGTGTAACAATCCACTCGGATAATCCTGATCACGCCCAAAAGCGTTACGGAGTTTATTCTCTAACGGTGAAACGGTTGGTTCGGTATTTTTCCGATCTGAATTTTGATCTGATATTTCCGGTTCACCAAGATAAGGATGCCCATTCGGTGAAATATGGACTTGAGGAAACGTAGAAAGCGGCATAGCGGTATAATATAATGAAACAGCACAAAAAAACAATTTTCATTTTATACCCTAATCAAATGCAATCGTCCAGAGGGAGTGTGTTGTTGTTTTGGGGTGACGATTAAGGGTAACTGTCTATTTTAAACACGAAACACACTAAATTTCACGGTAATATATCAGTGGAATTTTTCGGAGATTGAAGTTTATGTTTTACCACCCCTAGCCCCTCCGAAGGAGGGGAATAATTCCCCTCCTTCGGAGGGGCTAGGGGTGGTCATTCGGAGGAAACGACTGAATAGTTAAAAAAAAATATTTCACTTATATATTACAAAAAATTGACCCCAAAATCTTTTCGTGTATTTCGTGTGGTTTGTGTTAAAAAGGTTAAAACAAAAGTATCTATTCAGTAGAGTGTATTATCAGTTCATGTTACGCATTGGTTTGATTTAACGCCGTAGGCGTTTTTATGTGAATAACCGCCGGTTTCAACCGGCGGAAAAGTACCGCCCCTAAACTCAACCCCTTTAGGGGTTGTACTAAAAAATATCGTTCAAATTTAATGCCGCTTTTGGACACCCCCTAAAGGGGTTTAGGTGCTTGTGTGTCCGTTACCGCCGGTTGAAACCGGCGGTTATTCACGTTGAACCCCTAAAGGGGTTGTTCGTTGTAATAAATCAATCGCAAAATGTAAAACTTCCAATCGAGTGAATAGATACCTACAATGACTTAATGTAGTTCTACAATGACTTAATGTAGTTCTACAATGACTTAATGTAGTTCTACAATGACTTGATGTAGTTCTACAATGACTTAATGTAGTTCTACAATGACTTAATGTAGTTCTACAATGACTTGATGTAGTTCTACAATGACTTAATGTAGTTCTACATTGACATAATGTAGTTCTACATTGACCTAATGTAGTTCTACATTGACTTAATGTAGTTCTACATTGACTTAATGTAGTTCTACAATGACTTGATGTAGTTCTACAATGACTTAATGTAGTTCTACAATGACCAATTGTAGGGCTACAATTTCCGATTTTTTCCGTACTGATGTTCAAAAGAGAGAGTAATTTGTTCAAAATTGCTGCAAAATGATACAAATCGGTCAAATTATCTTGTTTTTTTGACAGGGTTGATGTAGATTGGTGAGAGTTTTCGGAATTTCGTTTACTTGCGGGCGATTTATACGTTGCCAAAGTCAATCGCATAACCATGCCGCAATCACAAATTTTTTTTGAGAAGGAAATTAGGACAATGGCGAATTCAAATGGTTATGTCCCGCGCAAGGAGAATGAATTTCTTGCTTGGGCAAAAACAATTTACGGGGATTGTGAAAAAAATTTGGAGACATGGGGGCTTGATTTAGATCAAATGACCCGGTTTGCTCAATTAATTGAAATTGCTGGCACAGCGTTTCAGGTCAATTCCGATAAGGAAAGAAAAAACAAAATGTCCGTTTACGCTAAAAATGCGGCATTTTTGAGTCTTAAACAATTTCTTAAGGCGTTTATCAATACGCTTGAAGGGAATTTGAAAATTCCGGATGAAGCGATCACCTCAATGGGATTGCGTCCGCGTCGTTTTCATGCCCGACAACCGATTCCTGTTCCGACGGAAGTTCCGGTCATAACGCCGGTGGTTGGTCAACACCATAACCTAACGGTGTACGCTGCAACTCTGCAACTCGGACATCCGACCGAATCCCTTAAAATTGGAAAATATGCCGGTTTTCTCCTCAAATATCGGCTTGAAGATGAAACTCAATGGCAATTTGTTATTTCGACAAAATTGCATTACACGCTTGTCTTCGATGAAACGGCGAAAGGAAAACATCTCCTCATGCAAGGAGCATGGCTCAACCCAAGAATGCAAAACGGTCCATGGAGTGAAGAAATCCAAGAATTAGTCAATTGACAAAAAAACAACAATATTATTCGTAATATATCAGCGGAATTTTTCGGAGATTGAAGTTTATTTGTAATTATTCAGTAGATTGGTCATTCGATGGTAGGCAACCTTTCGCCGAAAGGTTGCGTTGGCGTACTCGCCGACAATGCCCCTGTGTGCAGATGGAAATTAAAAACCAACCGCGTACAACTCGAATAACAAACCCAACCGTTGCGCCTACCTGATGAGTATTTCCTGATAGTACACTCTACTGAATAGATACAATAAATTAATAGTTAATAGTGAACGACGGGGTTTACTCCGTGTTTTAGGGTTAAGTCGAACAACGCGGGGCAAGCCCACGCCGTTAACTTTCGGTAATTCTGAATGATGAGAGATTCACAGTTTGATGTATTTTTTTAGCAAATAGTTAAAAAGAGTAAAATGGCTAAAATAAGTAAAATAAAATTTCTTGAAAAGGAAAAAATGTTGACATTAACTTGCTAAAAATTTCAAAAAAATGACCATTTTCATATTTATTAAAATACAGGAAACTGATATAATCCTTCTCCCGTTTGTTTTGGGAACAGCTCGGTGTGAATTTAACAATCCGTACCGGAACAGATGTTTCGATTCCAGAAATAAACGATAAACTACTGACTATAAAACTATAAACTAAAACACATAAAAAAACATTTTTAACAAAGGAAATAAAATTCATGGCACGCTTTCATCCTTTCAGAAGTTTTCAGAAAAACAGAACAAGATGGCTCGCCGGTTTAGGCATTTTGACGATCATTTCGTTTATCATTTTACCGGCTTTCATGGGTTGGTATCCCAGTTCCGGCGGACGAACCGGTCCCGCTCAAATCGCTCATTGCCGACGTTACGGTAATCTCGACGAGCAGAATCTCGATGCCCTGATGCAAAACCGTGAACATTTGGGGCGTTTTTATTTTGCTCTCTATCAACAACTTGCCGACCCAAACAATCAGGAACGTATGAATGCCTTGCAGAATCTTGGGATAATCGCATCGCATTACGACCAAGTCCTTGAACCCGAAGAATTAGTCAATAATTGGCTCCTCACCCAATATGCCAAAGAATTGGGAATGTCCATCGATAAAACCAATATCGTGGACTATTTAACACAGTTGACCGGAGGTTTTCTAACAAATACGATTTATGAAAAAACATTGAAATCAGCCGGAATAACGGAACAACGTTTCGAATATCTCATTACGTTGGAATTATTGTATGTCCGAATGAGGGAAATGTTTGAAATTGGGTTGAATGTGATTCCGCCATCGACCCGCTGGGAATGGTTTCAACGTCTGAATCGTCAAATCACGGCGGAAGTTGCGGCGGTTCCGGTTGAGCAGTTCCTCGATAAAGTCCCCGAACCCGCCAACAACCAACTTCAAAAATTCTTCGATGAGAACAAAGACAAACCCTTCAACCCCACTCAACTCGAAAGCGGGTTTACCATCCCCGACAAAATCGCGTTTCAATATGTTAAAGCGGTTCCGGATCAAAAAATTCTTGAGTCTATCTCCGACGAGGAAATTAAAAAATATTACGAAGAAAATAAAGAAACCCTATTTCGAAAACCGGTTCAGCCGATAGGCGGAAATTCTCCGATTTTCCCAACGTTACCGGGTCAAGGCGGAAATTTGTTTCAACCCGGAAATTTGGGCGGTTTTACTCCCTCCTCCAGACCATTTCCAACTCCGCAACGTCCGATAGCAACGCCGTCGGCAACTCCGCAGCATACCGAACAAGTTCCGGCTGAAACGGAGAAAACGGATACGGAAATTAAAACGGATACGGAAAATAAAGAGGAACCCAAGACAGAATCGGCACCAACACCGAAAACAGAAACAATTCCGGCTGAAAGTGAACCGGAAAAGACTGAACCGTCTAATTCGGAATCACCAAAACCTGAATCACCCACACCGGAACCGTCAACACCGGAACCGTCAAAGCCGGAACCGCCGAAGCCGGAACCGCCGAAGCCGGAACCTGAAAAGAACGAATCATCGTCTATTGTTCCGGTGAAAACGCGGTTTGTTTCTTACCAGACGGAAACGGAAACGGAAAAAAATACGAATCAGGTATCTAATCCGGTACCTAATTCGGAACAACCCCAAACTGAAGAATTGCCAACGAATGTTCCCGATGTCCCAATTGTCACGCCGCCGCCGGAACTGCCCAAAACGGAAGAGCCGAAAGTTGAGAAACCGGTTGATTTGAGTATTTTGTACAGACCTCTCGATGAAGTTAAAGAGCAAATTCGTTTAACTCTTGCAACCGAAAAGATAATGAAATCGTTACCGCTTATCGAAGAAAAGATGCGTGATTATTTTCAAGTTTATTACACTCATCTCGATCAAGAAAAGGAAGCTCCGCCGATGCCTGATCTGACGGCGTTTGTGGAAGAGCAAGGACTTGTTTTGAAAACCGTTCCGTTGGACACTATTTTCGGTTCCATTAAATCAGAGTTTGCACGCGGAATTACCGCACGGGAATATCTGATCAATTTATTCAAGGAAGTGCCGATTGTTTTTGAACCGAGAAAGATTGACGGCGAAAATATTCTTCTATGGGTAACAGAAGTTCAGTCGGAGAGTAAACCGGAAAAACTTGAAGAGATTAAAGAAGTTGTTCTGAAACGCTGGAAAGAGGTTGAAGCCCGTCCGTTGGCGTGGAAACATGCGGAAGAGTTGGCGGCGGAAGTCCGCCATTCTGAAAAATCGCTTGCAGAAACGTTTGCCGGTCGAAGCGATGTTCCGGTAACAGAAACCGAACCATTTACGTACAAAAGTTATGGCGCGTCCATATATGCGATGTTTGGGGCAATGCGTGGAATTCCGCCGCGTCTCGGTGAAGTTTGTGAAAAAGGGGTTGCCGTTGGCGATTCCGAAATTGATAACAAATGGGTTGTTGCGCCGGGTGTCGAATTTATGGAAATGGCATCTTCGTTGGCGGTTGGAGAAACAGGAGTCGTTTTCAATCAACCCCAAACGGTGGTTTACGTGATTCGTGTTATCGGCAATTCACCTTCGGAAGAAGTTCTTTGGGAACGTTTCCAAAATGCCTCCCTTATGGAATACTACCTTGCCGGTCAACCGGAAACAATTGCGGATGCCCGAAAAGCATGGTTAAACAAAATCTATGAAGAGGTTGGCTTCAAATGGATTCAGAAACCGGAACGGTTACGACGGCAACGTTAGAAAAACTAATAATCGTTTCGTAATAATTCACTGTCAATTTTCTGATTATTTCCTATTTTGGGGGACAATTTGATCACGATGAATATTTGTGTTTGTGTTCCGTAGTGACGAGCGTTTTTAAAGGTTAAAACAAAATAGACAATTACGTCGATTATCGCCGTATTAGTATTTAGTAAAAATGTTTCGACGAAACATTGCTTACCTTTTGATACCACATTTTGGTAAGGTTTCAAATAAAACAACCAATTTTTACCCGTTGGCAGTACACCTTTCTTTTTTTGAACTAAGGAGAATTTTTTATGAAAAAGATGATTTATTTTTTGTTTTGTTTTATGTTTGTCTGTAATTCTTTTCTTATGGCGAAGGAAACTGTACAGAATGTACTTTCTCCTGAAGAAAAGGCAGAAGGATTCCAATGTCTTTTTGACGGTCAACGCCTTTCACCGGACATTTGGCAAAATGCAATTGAAGGTTATCCGGTTGAGGACGGAGCGATTGTGTGTCGAAAAGGCGGGAATTTGTTGACGGTGAAAGAGTATGGCGATTTTGTATTACGTTTTGAATTTTCACTTCCGTCCGGCGGGAACAACGGAGTGGGGATTCGTGCGGAATCACCGAAAAAAGATGCAGCCTATTATGGTATGGAAATTCAAATACTTGATAACAGTGCTGCAAAGTGGAAGGAATTAAAACCGTATCAATATCATGGTTCGATATACGGAGTTGTTCCGGTGAAACGTAATGCGGAAAAAAATGATTATCACAAACCGGTTGGAGAGTGGAATGTTGAAGAGATAACAGCGTCCGGTTCAAAGATTACTATTGTTTTGAATGGTGAAACGATTGTTGATACGGATATTTCCGTGTTTAAGGACAAACCGACACCGGACGGCAAGGAACATCCGGGACTTCATCGTGCAAAGGGATTTTTAGGTTTTCTTGGTCATGGTGATCCGGTTCGGTTTCGAAATATTCGGGTTAAGGAGTTGAATACCTTGACGGAAGAGGAGAAAAAGGAAGGTTTTGAACTTCTTTTTGACGGCAAAACAGTTTCGCCGGAGATTTGGAAAAACGATATTCAGGGTTATCCGGTAGAAAACGGTGCAATCGTGTGTCGCCAAGGCGGAACATTGGCAACTATCAAAGAGTATGAGGATTTTGATTTCCGTTTTGAATTTTTACTTCCTCCGGGCGGCAATAACGGAATCATGGTTCGTGGCGGTACGGAAATTCAGGTTCTTGACCATTTTCACGAGCGTTACCAAGACTTGAAACCGTATCAATATCATGGTTCGATATATTATTCGTTTCCTTCGAAGCGTGTTCCAGAGAAAAACGATTTTCACCGACCGGTTGGGCGGTGGAATTATGAAGAGATTATTGTTCGCGGAACGCAGTACAAGGTTATTCTGAATAACGAAACAATTCTTGAAGCCGATGTTGCCGAATTGAAGGGCAAACCGTCAATGGATGGTCAAGAACATCCTGAATTACAGAACGTCAAAGGTTCACTTGGTTTTCTTGGTCATGGCGATCCGGTTCAGTTTCGGAATATCCGCGTCAAA
>JAIROD010000245.1 GCA_031257725.1 Planctomycetaceae bacterium
AAGGCTGCCGGATAACGAACTGTGGTGGGACATATTGTAATTGGGGAATGAAAGTAAAAATGTTGACTAACTAGTGGAATATCAATATCTTACAAAAAATTCGCCACTTGAAAATAGACACCACATGAATTATTCGGGCTAGTTACGTTTCAGCGTCAATTTCGGCAATTTTTAGAGAATTTCCGAGTTGTTGGAAGAGTTGGCGTGCCAGTTGGAGGCGTTCATGGACAAGTTTGGGATTGCCTTGTTTTCGCGCCAGTTGAGCTAACCGAAAACAGTCTTCCGCCCAATGTTCCACCAAAGTCATCTCCCGATGAATCTCCATCGCCTTAGAAAGATTTTCTTCCGCCGTTTTCAAATCACCGGAACGCTCAAATAATGAACCAAGCCGCGAATGTAATTCCGCTTCCGCTTCTCGATCATAAATGTTTTGAGTTAAATCAATGGCTTTGTAATACAATTCGGCAGCCGACGATGTTTGTCCCAATTCATCAAGAATTCGCCCCTGCGCCGTGAAAACCGCCGCCTCAGATCGAACACGTAAACGATAATTTTTAATATCGGCAACAACTTTGGAGGCTTCATCGAATGCCGTTTGACTTTCTTGGTTTTTTTTCTGCCGCCAAAGGACATTGCCAAGACAAAGCAACGTTTCAACAAGACCGGCTTGATCCGGTCCTGATTCGTAATAAATAATCGCTTCCCGTAAATTTTGTTCCGCTTCAACATCATGTTCCAATTCATACGAGATTTTGCCCAAAGCGAACAACGCATCCGCAATTCGTTCCGGTTCCGTAATCTGTCGTGCAATTTGCAACGATTGTTCGTAATACCGGACAGCAGATTCAAAATCATCCTGCTGATAGCGTAACCTTCCAAATTGAAAAAACAACTCCGACTCTTCAACAGATTGACGACGAACCAACGACAACGCCCGCTCAATCATGGCACCAAACGTTTGAAAAAATCCGAGCGTTAAAAACGCATCCGCACAATGTCCCAGTGTTTCCGCAAAAAGTTCTGCACCGCCCACCGCAAACGAATGTTCCGGCAAACGGACAGTTGCCAACGGATCGGGTTTAAGCGTCCTCCGCATCAATTCGCCATAACCAATCATCGCCCGTTGATGAAGTCGAACCGCTTCCTGTGTTAGTGAACCGTCGGAAGTGTAGAGAAGAGAACGAATATAGGAACTCAAATGATGATGGTAGATAATACGCCCGTCCGGTTCATCACGAATGAGTGATCGAAAAAACGGTTCGGCAAGAATCGTTTGGAACTCCTTTTGAGCAATGTCGGCAACCCAACAAACCATTTCATCCAACGAGGGAACCTCCAAAACGGTGTAGGCTTCAAAAAGCAACACCGCATCACGACCCAATCGATGTTCGACAATTTGTTTCCATTGCGCCGGAGCAATGTATTGGGGCATCGGCTCACGCGGAAGTTGATTCAAATGTTCAATATTCTCACAAAGCAATAAGTCAAGCGACGCATGAACCGCATAAGGATGATTACGGTAACAATGGAAAAGATCGGTTAATTCCTGATGATTGGGCGTATGATCGTTCAAATGATTTTTCAAAAACGGTTGATAAGTTTCAATAAGCCGAAACGTGTCCGAATCCTTCAAATCCGTCAGCCCTTGCGGTGAATCGGGAGCATCAAGCGGCGGAAGGAAATGAACATTTTGTAATGAACGAAATTCCTCGTTGACTGTCAATGTGTCCTTAAAACGTTGCGCAAAGAGAAAAAAAACTTTCGGCGGTAACTCCCGAACAATCTGTGACCAAAGTTCCACCCGCACCGCAGGTGTGTCCTGTTCGGGATCAATCACCATCAGAAGCCGTCCGTTGTCCGGCAACATATTCGCCAATAAATGGAGACGAAGAATAAACTGTTCAAAAATATTTTTGCGGTGATCATACCGGAGAGCGTGAAAAAATTGATAATCCGTTTCTTTTTTACCGGAGAAAAGCCCTAATTTCCGATATAATAAGTTCCACTGACGAAAACGTTTTCCTTCATAATCAAGTGAGCCTGCGGAGTAACGGGCTGCCTGAAATGCGTCTTCAAGCATCATCTTCATCACCATCCCCGGCGACTCATTCGGAGCAACCGAATACCTCAAAGAAACACTCTGTAACAAATCATTTTCTTGAGCATCGGCAACCATCTGATCAAGAAGCCGGGTTTTACCCATTCCATACTTACCAACAACAACAACCGCTTGCCCCTCCGCATTGCGATCAGCAAGAAGTTCCGACCATTTTCTGCGTTCTTCTTCCCGACCAACAAACGTGTTGATCATATTTTCCGTGTTGATAGTATGTTGCATGATGTGAAACCTTTCCTATTTCGGGAACCTCTAAAAATATCTTTTGTCGCAACTATTCAGTAGCGGTGAAAGTTCATTTCTCTGTTCCGTTAGGGACAACATGTTGGTAGAAACTTAGGGAGCGTAGAAGGTATCTTCTTCTTTGGGATTGAGTTCTTTATCGGTTGGAATGTAGATTTTGGCTAATTGGACTTTGGTGGTTCCGGTTTTGATGTACCGGATGAGCGTATTCTTTTCATGCCGTTCAAGTTCCTCCAACGAGTCAACCGCCTCATTGTCCAACCGTGTGATCACATCACCTTGACGAAGTCCGATCACATCCAACGGGGAACCTTCAATTGGGTTGGAAATTAAACGTGCTGCGGTGAATGTATAACCGGGAATCTTCATATTCTGGATAATAAACATAGCACCGAGTTTGGGCGAATAGTAACCGGATGCTTGTGGGGAAGTTACGGTAACGGTTTTTTCAACAATCACCGGACGTTCCACCACAACCGGTTTTTCGACAACAATCGGACGTTCCACAACAACAGTGGACGGGCGCGGCGGAACCACCACCACCGTTGGAGTTCGCCGATAATAACCGTAGGGCGAATAACCGTTGGCAATAGCGGCAACCGCTCCAACCGCACCGATTACTCCAAGTGCTTTGTCAAAATCACTCGGACCATGACGATGATGAGACGGCGGAGGCGGTGGACCATGAAAGCGACCGGGTTGCGCTACTGTCGGAAAGACAGAGGTTGCCGAGAAAACAACAAAACTCAAAACTCCGAAAATCCAATGGGTTGAAAACCATTTCATGATAAACTCCTTTGAAACAATGGTTAATGTTTACGGATTGGCGTGAAATGCCGACAATGGCTCACTACATGCCTTAAATACAAAGTAAGTTTTCGTATTATTCCATAAATCGTCTATCGACGCAAGATGTTTTTAAGGGGAATTCCAAAAAATCAAACATCCCTTTTTCTTATTCTACACTTTACGCGGGATGATATTGGTTGTTTTGTTTGATTCAAGAGGTAGTTGTCTTTAACTCAAAGACGGTTCTTTAACTCAAAGGGGCATCTCTAATAATTCAATTTTTGTAATATATCAGTGGAATTTTTCGGAGATTGAAGTTTATTTTTGCCCCCCCTGCCCCTCCGAAGGAGGGGAATGATTCCCCCCTTCGGAGGGGGCTAGGGGTGGTCATTCGGAGTAAACAACTGAATAGTTAAAAAAAAGTATCTATTCAGGTATCTATTCAGTGGTTTGGTTGTCTTTCCGAATATTCCCGTCCCGTTAGGGACGACATCTTGGTAGAAAACGGTATAACAAAATTATCCGCGTCCCGTAGGTGAAATTTATGCTTGGTGTTTTTCTACCAATATGTTGTCCCTAACGGGACAGAAAAAGGAACATTGACCGCGACTGAATAGTTACAAAGTATTTTACTTAATAGTCCCATGCGGGACGGAATAGTTACCGCTTTTGCCATAGTTTCGATGTTCGAGTAGGGTTAGAGAAAAGGTCTAATAGTTACGTTCAGACAACCCTACCCCTGAAAATTCTGACAAATTCGTAGAATTTTTGAAAAATCATAAAGGGAAAATCAGGCTACAACAGGAATGTAGGATATGCGGAAATGTAGGAGATTTTGAGAGGGGAATTGTTGGTGAAAAATGTCTCTGATATTTCTTATCTTCTTGTTATACAATGAGTTATATCTCATTGTTTCTTGCGTGTTTTATCTGAATGGCACAGTACGTGCAGTTGTTGAAATCAAATGACTTTCGTATGAAATTGGAAATTCATTTTGTTATTAGATTGTTATCAGACATGACACATTGTTTATCAGGTCTGAGAAAAATTCTACACAACACTCAAAGGAGAAAAACGATGCGAAAAGTTGCATTTTATGGTAAAGGCGGAATTGGGAAATCCACCACCCAACAGAATACCGCCGCAGCAATGGCTTATTTTTGTCAGAAAAAAGTATTCATTCACGGCTGCGACCCAAAAGCAGATTCAACACGACTCATTCTCGGAGGAAAACCTCAAGAAACTTTAATGGACGTGTTACGACAAGACGGCGCAGAAAAAGTTACAAACGATAAAGTTATTAAAACAGGTTTTCATGATATTCGTTGCGTCGAATCCGGCGGTCCCGAACCGGGAGTCGGTTGCGCCGGTCGCGGAGTTATCACCGCTATCGAACTCATGGAAAATAACGGTGCCTATACCAATGACCTCGATTTTGTCTTTTTCGATGTTCTCGGCGATGTCGTCTGCGGAGGATTCGCCATGCCTATCCGCGACGGAAAAGCTCAAGAAGTTTATATCGTCGCATCCGGCGAAATGATGGCAATCTATGCCGCAAACAATATTTGTCGCGGTCTCCTCAAATATGCAAAACAAAGCGGCGTCCGTTTAGGTGGAGTCGTTTGTAACAGCCGGAAAGTTGATAAGGAAAAAGAATTTCTCGAAGAATTCACCGCCGCTATCGGAACAAAAATGATTCATTTCGTCCCTCGTGATAATGTTGTCCAAAAAGCAGAGTTCAACAAAAAAACAGTGGTCGAATTCGACGCATCCGAAAATCAGGCAAAAGAATACGGCGAACTCGCACGGAAAATTATCGAAAACCAAGATTTCGGTAATATATCAGTGGAATATGTTTTTAACTATTCAGTGGATTGTTGGTCTAGTGCTAAGTGTTCTAATTCCGCTTGAATAACAGTCGCCCCCCACCCTCCTTTTTTCCTTTTTAGCTCATTTTAACGACCAAACCACCTCAGTAGCCCGAATGGTCTCCCATAAC
>JAIROD010000233.1 GCA_031257725.1 Planctomycetaceae bacterium
AACAAAAAGTTGCGTTGACAATTTGTTGTAAACGGAAAAGTTCATTAAGTGTTTCAAATTATTTCCAATTAAAAAAAGGAAAAAAACATGACAAAATTTAGTTTAATTAATTTGTTTGGGCATAAAATTGGTAACAAAGCGTTTACGCTTGTGGAACTTCTGGTAGTCATTGCGATTATCGGTCTGCTGATCGGTTTATTGCTTCCGGCGGTTCAAGCGGCAAGGGAAGCCGCACGGCGTTCACAATGTCACAACAATCTCCGACAACAAGCTATTGCTTTACACAATTACCATGACATTAATAAGGCATTACCGAGTGGTGTTGATCAATACGGTTTTGCTTGGAATGGTAGAATTTTACCGTTCATTGAGCAGGAAGCCTTATTTTCGACTTTGATTCTGAACACAGAAACTGGAGATACTTCTGTTTACACTGCTGGAATTGGAAACTGGAGTCAAGGTTCTGCTAACGGATACAATCTGGATCAACAAGGTCCCAACGCACAAGCATGCGCGTCTCTCATTCCACCCTATCTCTGTCCTTCATTTCCCCATCAGCGGCAAATAAATAATCAGAATATTATTGACCGCGTTCAAGCAAGTTATTTGGGAAGCAGCGGTTCATGGTCAGCAACAGATACCTATACTCAATTAGTTGCCATCGGATTGACTTATGCAAAAGATCAATGTATTTCACAACAACATAATCGTCAAAATGGTCTGATTTTCAAACGTAGTAAAGTCAAATTTTCAGGAATTGATAATGGACTTTCTAATACGATTATTGTTGGCGAAGTCGCCGGCGATGTTTCATTCGGCAATAACGGTAATGCAAATGATCATTGGTGTATTGGTTCGCCGCAAGCGGATCCGAATGGCGCCGGCGATCCGGCAACTCCACCGGCAACAACAGACGGCGGTGAATTTTCAGAAATATTCGGTTCAGGTTACACGATTGTGAATACCAGATGGAAAAATCCTTCCTGCGACATGCGGTTGATGCAATTATGTTTCGGAAGTTATCATCCGGCTGGAGCTTGTTTCGTACATGCCGACGGTTCCACATTATTTGTCAGCGACACAATTGATCTTGATGTGTATCGTAAATTGTTCTCACGCGGAACAAAATTTTAACTGATTTTCGTCCTAAAATATCAGTGTTCCGTAAGCCGGTGCGGTTGACTGACAATGATTTTCTGGAAATAAAAACCGGTTCCTTCATTAAAACAACAAAAACCTAAAACAAAAAATGAAAAACTTAACTATTTTTTTGGCTACCGTCATTTCCGCTATTTTTGTTACTGCGATGTTTAGCGGTTGCGGTTCTGCGATGAACAGCAGATACACGGAACTTCAACTCGCTAATGTTACGGGAACAATTACTCTTGACGGTCAGCCGCTTGCAAACGCTCAAGTTCAATTTGAGCAAAACGGTTCTTTTTCGTATGGTGTAACCAATGCGAACGGAGATTACCAGATGTATTTTGATACAAAACATACAGGAGTTCGTCCAGGTCAATGTATTGTTCGTATTTGGACAACAATGAAAGGTCCCGGTTTCGACGAAATGATGCAAGAGAATACCGTAACCAAAGAAACAATTCCTGTACGATATAACCATGAATCAACGCTGTCAGCAATGGTTGAACCGAAAAAATCACAGTCTTTTGATTTCGATCTTCAATCAGGAGGAAAAACCCAAAATGCTCTTTCTCCGGAAGGTGATAGCGTAAGAGATGAATAATAAAAATAACAAAAATATAAATAAATATTTTTTGTTAGTGTTATTCAGTTTGATATGACGGATTAAAGAGGAATCAGAATATGTTGTTTATTTAATTGATCGACATTGTATTGTTGTTTTTTCAAATTGAATTTATTTGAAACAAAATAGTTCTGTAGAAAAATTAAGATCAAGTAATATTCTGATTATTTATCAGAACACAATTTGTTCGTTTTTTGCGAGTAATTGATAAATGTTGGTTTGTTAGATCGGGTCATCGGAATGCAAGTCTTCATTTTGAAATTGATCACGAAATGAGTTAAAAGTGTACGTTAATTTTTTAAACTAAAAATTTAATTTAGGAGAAACAAATATGAAAAAATTTTCAATTTTTTCGAAAAATTTGGGTTTTACACTTGTTGAATTGTTGGTGGTTGTGGCGATCATCGGTCTTCTCATCGGCTTGTTACTTCCGGCTGTCCAAGCCGCACGGGAAGCAGCAAACCGAATGCAGTGTCAAAACAATTTGAAACAACAAACTCTCGCCATGCACAATCACCACGACACTCAAAACCAATTACCTTACGGTTGGGCCAATTTGGGTTTCGTTTGGAGTGGAGCGATTCTGCCGTACATCGAGCAGGATGCGCTTTACAATACATTGGTGTTGGCGGATACCGGAAGTACGGCAGCTCCCTTTACGTACGGTATTGGAAACTGGAACATGACAGAAGCGTTGTGGGATGCGGGAACTGCAAGCCGGGAAATGTGCACAGGTCCTAATGCCAGAGCCTGTTCTGTGATTATTCCGGCGTATATTTGTCCCAATTTCCCACATGATGTTCAGGTTAACAATGAACGTATTCTCAAACGTTGTCAAACGAGTTATCTTGGGAGTACAGGTTCTTGGTCGATTGTGGATAGCCGCAGTCACATGACAGCAATGTCAATATCATACGAGAAGGACAAATGTATTTCGCAACAACATAAAAATCAAAATGGATTGCTTTTTGGTTTCAGTCAAATCGGATTTGAAGGAATTGAAAAAGGGACTTCCAATGTGATTATTATTGGCGAAATTGCAACGGATTCTTCATTCAGCAATAACGGTAACGCCACTGATCATTGGTATATTGGATCACCGGCAACAGATGGTTTCAACAAATTCCTCAAAGCCGATTCATCAACCAGACTCAATGCATCTGAAGAAGGTGAAGAATATGGAAATGGCGGCAGTGAATTTTCTGAAATATGCGGTTCCGGTTACACTATTATCAATCAAAGATGGAAAGACCCTTCTTATGATATGCGCTATACGCAATTATCGTTTAGCAGTTATCATCCGCATGGAGCCAATTTTGCCAGATCGGATGGTTCTGTTTTTATGATAAACGATAATATTGATTTGGAAATGTATCGTGAACAGTTTTCAAGATTGAAAAAATAAAAAGTATTTTTGTTATGCTTGAAAGTTCAGAAAAACATCAAGGCGTAAAACCGGTTGACTCATCATTGATTCAATCGGTACGCCCTTCACAAATAAATATACCTTGATCGGTATAGGACGTTTTAGGATCGCAGGCATCCCGTCTGCATGAAACTACGGATCGGTAATTTTGTCAATCACGTTACTTTAATACTGTTACTTTAACTAGGAAAGGGTTTTACCAATGACCAAAACAATTAAATTATTGAACAATGATTATGTTAAACTGATTTGGAACGCGGCGGTTATTTTGGGAGCGATAATTCTTTTATCGTCT
>JAIROD010000249.1 GCA_031257725.1 Planctomycetaceae bacterium
AAAAACCTTATTAATCAAAGGAACATACTCAAAGACAACCTCAGCAGCTTCGTCGAATGTATCGGGAAAGTCAAAATCGGGCATTATTGAAAAAAAGACATTAGTTATTATTGTAGTAATATGAATAACGTAGTCTAAAAGTTTCAATATTACCCACTCAAGATTTTCAATTATCCGATCTTTCCACTCTAGCAACTTCGACCATAAAAGATACAAAATGTCACTAAAATACTTCTTTAAAAGTTCCATAAAACACCTAAATAAATAACTTCAATGTCATAAAGAAAAACTCTATACACAAACCAAAAAGAATATACCTTTCTTACTTTAAACTGAACTTTTGCAAAATGGCATTATATGCTTCAAATTAAGGTATTTGAGGCATATAATGCCATTTTGCAAAAGTTCAGTTCTAAAACGAATTTATGTTTAGGTGCAGTACCACCGGAACTTGCACCTTTTGCCGAAACCTTCCAAAGACGACCACCAAAAAAAAACATAACTATTTTCCTCGTTACCGTCATCGGCGGCTTGCTTAGCAACAGCTAAACGCTCGCATAAATTCGCAAAAGTTGCCTTACCCCACGAACCTTCAAAGCCAGCCTCTACGCCGCCATCGTAACCACCAAAGATTTTTTGGTACTTGACACCCCCCATGTTATCGGCAGGGGCTACAAAAGACACAAAAAGGAAAAGTTTGACTTAGTTTAACACAATACTCATTGGGAACTCTTTTATATGCCACTGAATACACCTCAATGCGATCACCATATTTTAACGAATCAAACGTCAAAAATCGAAGCGCCGCCTGGTAACATAATTTCGCGTCAAGCTCAGTTATACTACTTTGATACCCAAAACCACAGGGGAAAAAGAGCACTCAACCTTGACACCTAAAAAATCAACCGTCATATTAATGACTTGATTTTTCATAATAACCTCCTTGCATCTTGGTTATAGTTTCAGAATCACCAAAAAAATCAGCCATCTCGCGCATTCTTTTAGCACGTTCTGTAATTGACTTTTTGACATAATCCGTTTCTAACTGCGACTTTTCCCAAAGAGTTAAGAGCACTGAAAGAACCGGTACAAAAGATTCAGGAACTCGGCAAAGCTTAGTAGGTTCACCATACTTTAAAGGACGACCGCCGCGTTTTTTAACTAATTTTCCGCTGTCCATAACATATTCTCCAAAGGTTAAAATTACGAAAAGTAACCAACGAACCGCATACGCAATTCCTCGGATATCGAAACAGTATCCTACTACTGTTGGTTACCGTGAAAAAGATAACAAAACCCTAGAAAATAAGCCTCTCGCACTAATTAGAATCTTAATGTTTCAAATGTTCCTAACCGAACATAAGAAACATTATCGGACGTTGCTAGGGCGGATAGACAGAGAAAAATCAATAATTAAACCGACCCAATTCGATCCCAAACCTTACTAATAAATAATACAACAAAGATTCACCGTTCCTCAAATACTCCAAGTTTACGGAAACGGTTATAACGTTCGGAAACAAGATAATCAATCGGAACTTTGGCAAGCTCTCGAAGTTGGTTTCGCAAATAATGTTTCAAACGCGATGCCGCTAAATGTGGATCACGATGCGCGCCACCAAGCGGTTCCTCAATGATCTCTTCAATTACCCCCAAATTAAGCAAATCTTTAGAACGCATTTTGAGAGATTCTGCCGCCTTGTCTTTGTGTTCACCACTCTTCCAAAGAATTCCCGCACAACCCTCCGGACTAATAACAGAATAATATGCATGTTCAAGCATCGCCACACGATCACCAACCCCAATACCAATTGCCCCGCCAGACCCCCCTTCCCCAATAACAATACAAATAATCGGCGTCGGTAACCTAGACATCTCAAACATTAACTCCGCAATCGTTAACGCAACTCCCCGCTCCTCCGAAGCAATTCCCGGAAACGCCCCCGGCGTATCAATTAAACTGATAATCGGAAGATGAAATTTTGCCGCCATCCGCATTGTTCGTAACGCCTTTCTGTAACCCTCCGGGTGCGGACAACCAAAATTACAGAGTTGCCGTTCCTTGAGATTCCGACCTTTATGTTGACCAATAACCATTACCTTGAACTCGTCAAGTTTTGCCCAACCCGTGCGAATCGCCGGATCATCACCAAAAAAACGATCACCATGCAACTCAATAAATTCGTCAAACACCATCTCAAGATAATCCGCCGTCTGCGGACGATTCGGATGACGTGCAACCTCAACAGTCTCCCACGGTTTAAGGGAAGCATAAATTTCTTTTTGAAGTTGCAGAAGACTTTTGCGAAGCCCCGCGATTTCCTCGCGAACTTCTGATATGGCAGAATCTTTTTTAAGCAATTCAATCCGCGATTCAAGCTCGAATATCGGTTGTTCAAACGAAAGGCGTTGTTCCGGTTGAGGCATAAAAGTAGATGTAGAAGGTATCTCAAAATAAAACGCGCCGCTTATGACGCAATACGTTCACAGCACAATACACGATGCAATAAAGGAATAAAATAATGTTGTAATTCTAAAGATAACACTCAAATAAGCAAGACGGAAATTACTGTTTAAACCAAAAAAATCAAAAAAACCGAATCCTCTAATTGTAAAAATCAGCAAAACTGAATAAAATACGCTAAATTTAATCATGTTCCGTCTGTAAACAGTAATCTCACTAATAGGAGAAAAGAATAATGTTGTCGGAAATTTTGGGCTGGATCGTTTGGGGATTGGCAGCGTTGTTTATTATATTGTGGGGATTCCTCACGTTCAAAAGATTTATGAAAAAGGAATCAATTAACTGGGCAATTTGTTTTCTAATTCCTTGGGGTATTGTTTCGCTTTTGATTACGGCAACAACGAATTATTCGAAATTCCATCTGTTCTGGATGATTCCGCTCGGAGTTATTTTTCCGTTGGCTATTCTCGGTCTCCGACTCTGGTTGTACTTCAAAGAACTTGGTTCTGCGTTTAAAAAGATTGGTTCTGCATTTCAGGAGATAGCACAGCAGATGTCTCAAGAAACCGAACTTCAAAAACAACTCTATAAAAATCCAATTAGTTATATTGATGTCAACCTAGATGATTTTTCACATCTTGATCTTGATTGGTATAACCATACCGCTCAGGAGATTGCGGCAGAAACCGATGCTCAATTTGTCGCCGATTTGGAATGTCCCGAATTATCACAGATCTGGCGGCACCTCAGGACATTTGTTCGGACATTAACGGCAGAGAATGGTCAGTGCGTGTTTATATTATTCAATATTCGAGGATTCGATAAGAAAGGTATTTTGGTTCAAAATGCAAAGACTATCACTATTGAGACGGGGTTTAGTGACGGTTCATTCCTGACAACATCGAATACGGAAGGCGTGAACTTTGAAGAAGATTGCGAAGGAATCACTCTCAATAAATTACCAATCGAAACATCATGGCAGGAACTCCTCAAATTACATCAGGAAGCGGTTACCGCCAAAACCGCCGGAAATAATCTTACTGTTGTTTCGATTAAGACCAAAGAAGAAATCATTGCCGCCCAAATGAAACAACATGAATTTCGCGCCAAAGCAAAACAAGCCGAATGGGATGAAGAGGATGAAGATGATATTGATGAAGACGACGATTACGATGACGAC
Source organism: Planctomycetaceae bacterium (assembly GCA_031257725.1). Taxonomy (GTDB): domain Bacteria; phylum Planctomycetota; class Planctomycetia; order Pirellulales; family Thermoguttaceae; genus WRKP01. Next base: position 3,645 of record JAIROD010000249.1, read on the forward strand.
GACGACGATTACGATGACGAAGACGACGATGACGATGACGAAGACGACGATTACGATGACGAAGACGACGATTACGATGATGAAGACGACGATTACGATGACGAAGACGATGATTACGATGACGAAGACGACGATTATGATGACGACGACGACGATTACGATGACGACGATGTTGATGACCGTAAAAATGAACTATGAAGAAGACAATCCTTGATTTTCGTCAATGAATTTTGACCATTCGCAATTCACTGCAACGTCGGTGAATTCAGTTGCGGCTATTTTTTATTTTTTGCTGTTTTGTGAACATTTTTATCGAAAAGATTCAGGCGGGTTTGGCATTGTTCCCAGTATTCTTTTGATAATTCGAAGCCGAGAAATGTCCGCCCCAGTTTTTTAGCGACAACAACAGTTGTCCCGCTGCCCAGAAAGGGGTCAAGAACAATTCCGTTTGGGGGACTCGATACGGTAATAATTCGTTCCAGAATGGACTCCGGCATCTGGCAGCCATGCCAGCCTTCACGCTCTTTAAATGTACCGCAAACCCGTGAAACAAACCAGGTGTCCTTGTCCGAACCCAATTCATGCTCCAACACCTGCGGACGAAGAATCCATGTGTTATCCGGTAAACGCCCTCTAGGATTCGCACGTTTATCATTGTAAACCAATTGACGCGCACTCGGTATGCGAATCGCTTTATCGTTGAAGGTGAATTGGTTGGCATTTTTGACGAAATAAAATAGATGGGTGTGTGAGCGGGTGAAATTCTGTTTGCAGTTTACGCCGAAGGTGTAATACCAAATCACCCAACTCCGGCACGTAAAACCAAGTTCACGCGTCGCCGTAATTTTCAACTCCGCCGCATATTCATCGCCGATAGCCAGCCAGAAAGTCCCATCCGGTTTCAGAATACGGTACGCCTCCGACATCCATCTTTTTGACCACTCCCAATAATCATCATCGTTGAGTTTGTCATGATAGACGTCGTATTTATAGCCGATATTGAACGGCGGATCCGCAAAAATAAGATCAACCGAATCCGCCGCCAACGCCCCCATCCCCTCAATACAATCACAATTATAAATCGTGTTCCACTTGATCTCCGATAAGGTCATTGTTCAATTTTTATTTTGGATTTTGAGATTGGTACGGAATAATGTTGTGTCGGCGGGTGGTGATATTGTTAAAAGAGGTCAGCGGATTATTTTCGGACAGAATTTTTTGAAGGGGCATTGTTCACAATTGGGGCGGCGTGCTTTGCAATCGTTGCGGCCATGCAAAATCAGAGCATGACTCAGAAACGCCCAGTCGTTTTGCGGGAACGCCGACATTAATTCTTGTTCCACTTTTTCCGGCGTTGCCCCGACCGCCAACCCCATTCGATGTGATAAACGGAACACATGCGTATCGACAACAAATCCCTCATTCTTTCCGAAACTATTACCCAAAACCACATTCGCCGTTTTCCGCCCTACCCCGCTTAACGACGTTAACCCCTCCATCGAATCAGGAACCAGACCGTTAAACCGTTCCACAATTTCACGGCACGCTCCCTGAATATGTTTTGCCTTGTTATGATAAAATCCGGTTGTTCGGATGATTGCTTCAATCTCAGTAAGGGAGGCGTTGGCAAAATCTTTTGCAGAACGATATGTTGCAAACAATTCCGGCGTAACTTTGTTGACCTGAATATCCGTACATTGCGCCGATAAAATGGTTGCAATGAGAAGTTCCAGCGGCGAATGAAAACGAAGGGAACAACCCGCATCAGGAAATTGTTTTTTTAATCCGGTTAAAAATTGTTTCGCAAGACGTTTGGGATGGGAGCCGGTATTCATTGTAGGGCTGTTAAATCGGGTTGTGTTGTTGTCGGCATAACAAAATTCCGGTGATAAGCCGTTGGGAATCTCTCATCATTCGGAATTTACCGAACGTTAACGGCGTGGGCTTGCCCCGCGTTGTTCGACTTAACCCTAAAACACGGGGTAACCCCCGTCGTTAACAAATGGGCAGAAAATAAAAAGTTGAATTATTAGAGATGCCCCGTTAATAATGATTGCTTCATTGTAGGAATATCAAAAATAAAATCAAGGTAATATCTCAGTGGAATTTTTCGGAGATTGAAGTTTATTTTTTACCACCCCTGCCCCTCCGAAGGAGGAGAATCATTCCCCTCCTTCGGAGCAAAAGTATCTACACATTTTTTTTTTGGCGAGTTGGTTTGGTGTGATCTTTTTTGGTCGTGGAGATTTTTTTTGGGGGGATATTATTTTTTATGCATGATTTTTGGTCGTGGTCTGGTATGAAGCCGACAGAGTCCCCCACGAATCTTTGAGGTTATTATCTATTTTGCGCAAGTATTTTGTTTTTTTGCGTACCTTTATCGTGTTGTAACCCTGGTTGTTTTGTTACAATTTTATTCAGATATTACCGATTTATTTTATTGTTTCAGTTTTTTCTATTGGGGCGTCTATGGTGGGATGAACCGCCGTAATATCTTCCGAAAGTTTTTAATTTTTTCGATGTCGTAGTCCCATTCTTCCAGAAAGTCGACTATTCTTAGTGCCACAAATAATCCTGAAAGTAAAATACCACTCGTATAAGGTTTCTTGCGTTTGTGAGTTTTTCCGCTCAGTCGCACCAGCCAATCCTTAAACTCCGTTGCTTCGGGTGTTGTTAATTGTTGTAATTGCCAGACGGTCACTAACGCCATCGCCGCCACTAATAAACGCATCATCACCGCATGACCTGTTTGCTGTTGCCAATGTTCCATCTCCAACCCGGCACTCTTCATCTGCTTGAAATACGTTTCAATATTCCAGCGGAAATAATAACACAACGCCGCTCTCTCCGCTCCGAGTAATGAAGGCGGGGTATTCGTCAACAAAAACCATTCACTCACGAGTTCTTGAGTTTCTTGTTCATCAATACGTGAACTAATTAAACGTAATGTCATTGCTTGACCGGGGCATAATTTTTTTTGACCGTCCGCCGTGTGATTCGCGGGCTTATCAAGAATGATACTGGTTTCGGCAACTTCCTGATAACATTTTTTTCCCTGAACCTCCAACTCAATCGTTTGCTGAAATTGTTGCGTTTTTTCGAGTTCGTCAACCATCAAGGAATATCGAACGTAATGATCGTGCCACAACACCAAACGGTCATCATCACCACGTATAATAAATAACTGTCCCGCAGCGTCCCATTGCCGCCAATACCATAACGCATCGGCTTCCCGATCAATCACGTAAATAATCGGACAGGGTAACTGTAACTTATCTCCGGCTTTCATGAGATCAAGAACTTGTTCCAGATGCGGCTTGTCTGTAACAGGATTTTCGCTGGTCGTGTGAACCATTTCAGATGTTTTCAGATACATTTCGACCGGAGCAATCGGTAATCCGTTTCGAGGATTCACCAGTAACAGTGTTGTCAATTCGTAACCGATATCAGTTTCATGAGTTAATGGGACAACATCTTTTTTGGAAGAGTGTTTACTGTAATCAATTTTACTCCAATCAATCGCTCCCAACACAAAATCTTGTCCGGTGTCGAGAGACGACGACGGCTTTAAGGAGCTTTGGACAAATTCGTGAATGGGATTCATCAGGTCGTGCGGAGTGATGCGAGGGTTGTTCAAGAAACGCCATGCGGCTTGGGTCGTGGCAAAAGTGCTGAGGAGTTCGGCGGGCGGACTGATCCCCGCGGCGGTGTGTTGGGTATGATTCAAAGGCGATAAAATCAAACGCGCACAACGCTCCTCAAGACGGTGATCGCCCAAATCAATATTAAAAGGAAGAACAAAAGACGACAATTCTTCTACATGAGAAAGGGTCAAAAGGTCGGTATCGGTGGTGTTCAGGAAAACAAAGGAAACACTGCTCACCGTTGCCGACGAGTAGAACGGCAGAACACGACTCTCGGTGTCCGTCGAGTAGAGCGACGGAAAAGGGAGAACGGTGTCCGTCGAAGAGAACGACGGAGGAGGGGGAAAATAAGCCAACACCAATTCGGAAAACGAAAAATGCTCCGAAAAGGAAGGCGGGGAATCTCCAAAACAAGCAACGGTGACTGACGATTCGAAAAAATCAATCAGACCAGCCAACGATGCGTCGGAGATTGCAACGAAAGGCGGAATCAAACCGGTTACCGTCACCAATGACGGAAGACCACAATCGGGAAAAATAAAAAGAGCATGCTGCGGAGAATAACAATGATGAAAAAATCGGTCAAGAGAAATTAAAAAAATTCGAGCCTTCACGGGACTGTTGCTAAAATAAGCAACTTTTAGAGAGAAAATCTAAAAATCCGGCTAGTACCACATTAGAGGTTAAAAAACAAAAATTGTGGAAAATCTGTCCCAACAGGGAAAATCACGAGGACTAC
>JAIROD010000341.1 GCA_031257725.1 Planctomycetaceae bacterium
TTTTCCGCCGGTTGAAACCGGCGGTTATTCACATAAAACGCCTAGCGGCGTTGACCCGATGGCAGACGTTTAAAAACGGCAGATACAATAACTAGACCAACAATCCACTGAATAGTTACGATGTTTTTTATTGAAGGATTTTTGTTCCATTTTCCCCTTATGTCTCATTTCTCCCTAATGTCCCTACACAAAAAACGTTAGGGACTTTAAGGACGGTAAGGACTAATTTTTGACAAGGTAAAATTAACTGAAATGAACGGTAATTTTAATGAAAAAAAGAACATGGGATGACAGCCCGATGATGCGGGCGGCACGGTGTCAAGTAACGGAATCCGTACCGGTTTGGTTAATGCGCCAAGCCGGTCGGTATATGCCGGAATATAGAGAAATTCGTGAGCGCGTTTCCTTTATTGAACTCTGTAAAACGCCGGAACTTGCCGCCGAAGTGATGCTCACGGCGGTTCAACGTCTTGGGGTTGACGCTGCCATCATTTTCTCCGACATTCTGCTCATTCTGGAACCAATGGGGTTGGAACTCGAATTTGAACCGGATGGAGGTCCCAGAATCGGAAATCCAATCCGAAATTCGTCTGATGTCAATTTATTGCGTGAACTGGAATCAGTAGAGGATTTGGAATTTGTAATGAACACCATCCGGTACACCCGTGAAGGTCTTGACGATTCATTACCGCTGATTGGTTTTGCCGGCGCACCATTTACTTTGGCGGCTTACGCAATTGAAGGTAATAGCAGCCGGAATTTCCGGTTGGTTAAGGCGTTCATGCATGTTTGCCCCAATGAATGGCAGGAAATGATGAGAAAGTTTGCCCTCTCAACAGCACGGTATCTCAATAGTCAAATCAATGCAGGCGTTCAACTTGTTCAGATATTTGACAGTTGGGTGGGGTGCCTTTCCGATGAGGATTACAAAAAATATGTGAAACCCTATTCCCGAATGTTGATTGATTTAATCATACCGGGAACGCCCATCATTCATTTCGGACCGGGAAATCCTATTTTGTTGCCGGATATTCGGGATGCCGGAGGACATGTGATCGGTATTGATTGGCGGATTGCTATTGATCAGGCGTGGAATATTGTTGGAGCGGATTATGCGGTTCAGGGCAATCTTGATCCGGCTATTTTGTTGACCAATCGAGAGATTATTCGTCAATCGGTTCAACATATTTTACGGCAAGTCGGACGACGACCAGGATTCATTTTCAATCTCGGACACGGTATCATGCCACAAACTCCAGTCGAAAACGCAATCACATTGGTCGATGCCGTTCACGAATTTGGAGTTGTTCGATAAATCCGATAAATTTGTTAATTTGTTACGTAACGATTCCGTCCCGCCGGGTAGGGGATCAAAAGGCAGGCACCCTTCGGCGAAAGGTCACCTACCCAAAAATAGGACATCAAAAGGTAGGCAACCTTTCGCCGAAGGATTTTCACCCACGGTTGCGTCGGCGATAGCCGACTTGCCCCTGTGTGCAGATGGAAATTAAAAACCAACCGCGTACAACCTGAATAATAAACCAACCGTTGCTTTCGGCGAAAGGTCGCCTACCTTTTGATACTACTCCTTGGTGAGATTTCAAATAAAACAACCCATTTCTACCCGTTGACAGTATAAATGTAGTGAATGACCTTCTTTTACCGTAACTAAAGCATACGGTTAATAAAGTGTCATCCCTGCGGGATTTGACAATAGAATCATTCAAACCCAATGCAATTGGTACAGGAATGATGAGAAAACGGATTGATTATAAAATAGACAGTTACCAGACGCTTCTGGTAATCCGATTAATGATAAAAATTGTTGCGAACAAAATAAAAAGCGGTTAAAAAATGTTCAGAATTTACCTGTTCACAGTTGTAACATTGCTTTACCGGCGGCTTTATTGCGGGATTATGTCGGTTATGTCATGCCGTTGTTGAGTGATATGATTCCTTTTGGCGATTTTTGGGCTGACGGTAAGAGTTTGCAGAAAATCGAAGACAAAGAAATTCCCGCTTGGCTTGAAAAATGTCCGAAGGAAAACGCAAAACAAATTACTTACTACCGCAATACCGGCGGTTTGCGGCGGCGGTTGGTTGCTTTGTATAAAGCGGCATTAAATCTTGCACGACTCCATACAAACGGTTTGGTTTATGGCGATATTTCACCGAACAACATTTTTATTTCAAATGACTTGAATTATTCTGATGTGTGGTTGATCGATGCCGATAACTTGCGGTTTGAGAGTGAATCTGGAATCGGTGTTTATACTCCGGGATATGGTGCGCCGGAATTAGTGCAACGTAAAAGCAGCGGAACAACAAGAGCGGATTGTCACGCTTTTGCTGTCCTTGCTTTTGGGATGCTGTCGATGGTTCATCCGTTTGTGGGAAAAAAAGTTGACGGTGAAGATTCTGATTGGGCAGATACCGAACCGAACAATGAATTCGGTGATATACAAGAGCAAGCATACGCAGGATTACTGCCATACATTGATGACCTGAATGACGATTCCAATTCCAATGGCAACGGTTTCCCGCGAGCATTGGTTTTAACGGACGGACTAAAACGAATTTGTCAGCGGACCTTTGGCGATGCCCGAACAGAATTTTGGAAACGTCCTACGATGCTGCAATGGGCAGAAGTCCTCGCCGAAGCGGTTGACCAAGTTGTTCAATGCTCTGAATGTCAAATGAGTTGGTATTATGATGTACAGGATGATACTTGCCCATATTGTGGACAACCGAAGCCGTCGATGCTGATTCTTGATGTATTCCGGCAACAAGATACGCTCATAAAAATTAAAACATTTGCGAATGAAATCAAAAATGAAATCAAAGAAAAAATCGAGATACCATTGCACATTTTTACGTCTTTTACCGTTTCCAACAGCAGCGAAAACGGCTTAATCGTACAAAATAATACAGATCACATTACATTGCAGCCGACAGGGAAAGTTAATGTGTCTTTTGCTGTTGGGGAAAATAACGGAGGACAATTTACGCAACTGAAACATAATACAGTTTTACCAAGAAAAATGTTTGCGCAAGATGTTTGGATGCGGACTGATGATACCGATGTTCTCAAGTTGATTCGTTGCACTATTACGGAGGTGAACTAATGAACTTAAAAAATATCAACGTTGCGAATCAGAACGAGTTACAAATGAAACTTGCGAACGCAAATGCGGAAGTTGCAGCGCAGTTAAAAAGGGGAATTGTTTATCTGGAATCCATTGATACGAATTTGTATTCAATAGAACAGAAGGGAAAATTCCGCCGTGTTGAAGTTTGTCAACAGTCGCAAAAGATGTGGCTATACCGCAAACGGCATGATATTGGTTGTTTTTGTTTGATTCAAGAGGTAGGCAACCTTTCGCCGAAAGGTTGCGTCGGCGATAGCCGACTTGCCCCTGTTTCCCGCCGGCAATCAGT